>JASHSH010000258.1 GCA_030040955.1 Rhodospirillales bacterium | reverse complement strand
GTCGGATATTCATTGCCTTCCTGCTGGCGATGACCGTTGCGCGGCTCGCCGTGGCGGCCGCCGCCCCGTTGTCCGGCGACGAAGCCTATTACTGGCTGTGGACACGCCCGCTCCAGCTTTCCTATCTCGATCACCCCGCGATGGTCGCCTGGTTGATCTGGCCGAGCGCGCATCTGTTCGGCGATGGCGCCCTGGCGGTACGCCTGCCGGCGGTTCTCGCGGCGTTGGCAACCTCGCTCCTCGTCTGGGACATCGCGCGGGTCGCATTCCGTTCGAATGTCGCCGGGGCGATGGCGGCATTCCTCCTCAACTGCATGCCGCTGTTTTCGTCGGCATCGGCGCTGATCACGCCCGATGCGCCCCTGCTCCTGTTTTGGGCCCTGGCGCTCGCCGCATTGACGCGCCTGGTCCACGACCCGCGCGCGCGCTGGCTCTATCTCGGCGGCGTCGCGCTCGGACTTGGCGCGGACAGCAAATACACGATGGCGCTGATTCTGCCCGGCCTTTTGGTCGCATTCCTGGTCTTCGCCGATTTTCGGCGATGGTGGCGCGGCGTTCACATCTGGCTGGCGATGCTCTTGGCCCTGCTCTGCGCCTCGCCGCCCATTCTCTGGAACCTGCGCAATGGCGGAGCCTCGTTCGCCAAACAGCTTGGCCACGCGGCGACCGCCGCAGCCGTGCAGCCGCTGCGCAGCCTCGGCGAATTCCTGGGCGCGCAAATCGGCCTGGTGTCGCCGCTGATATTCGTCCTCGCCGTCTGGGGAATGGGATGGGCGCTGTGGGCGGGATGGCGGCGCGCCCGAGCGGATTGGTTCCTGCTCGGCGCGACCAGCCTGCCGGTGCTGCTGTTCTTCGCCATCCACGCGCTCGATGATTCGGTACAGGCGCATTGGCCCGGCCCGGTCTGGATCGGCGGCGCGATCGCCTCGGCGGGCGCGATCCGCATGCGGCCGACGGGCCGGATGCTCCGCGCATTCCTGTTCGCCGCACCGGCCCTGGGGCTTCTGATGACCTTCGCCGTGTATCTCCAGGCGGCAACGCAAATTCTGCCGATCCCGGTGCGGCTCGATCCGCTTCGCCGGCTCGCCGGCGGTAGGGAAATCGCCGCCGCGGCCCGCGCGGCGCTGGACCGCCATCCGGACGCCTTCCTGTTCGCGCGCAAGCATGAGATTGCCGCGCTGATGACCTACGAGCTTCCCGGCCATCCCACCGTGCTCGTCGCCGGCGGCCCGATGCGCCCGCCATTCTACACCGCGGCCGAGGTGGCGGAGCTCAAGGGGCGCGACGGACTCCTCGTCGCGGCCAAACGCGAGGGATCGGGCCAGGACATGGCGCCCTATTTCGCGAGCCTCCAGCCGCTCGATGCCTTCGCGGTCAGTTGGGGCGGGAGCGTGGCGGCCGAGTATTCGATCGCGCTGGGCGCCGGGTACAAGGGCGGCGCCTTCGTCATCGGTGACGGCGCGCCGGGCGCGTTCGACTCACCCTGAGCTTGTCGCGCCGCGCGCCCAACTACATGATGCCGCAACGCAAGCGGAGATTCCGTTGGTGCAGCCGTTCCGCTTCCTGGTGGCCTCCGCGCTCCTTGTCTTGATCGCCGGCACCGCGCGGGCCGACAATCCCTATGGGGTGATGCTGTGGCCCCGGCCCGGCGAAGATACCGCGCTGCTGCTCGCTCGGGCGCGCGGCCTCGGCGTAGCCTGGTACCGGCCGCCCACGGTCTATCTGGGACGCTGGACGGGGGCGGAAACCTGCGCCGCCTGCCGTGCCTTCGCTGGCTCCGGATTGCGTCTCGCGATCACCGTGCGCACCGGCGGCGAGGAAGGCGGCACTCGCCCGTCGGGGCGGCCGCCCGATCTCGATGCCTATCGCAGGCGGATTGACGAGGTACTGGCCGCCTGGGCGCCGTCGTTGATCGTGGTCGAAAACGAAGAGGACGATCCGGCCTCCTATTCCGCGCCCGGCGATGCGGTTGCCAGCTACGGCGAGGAGTTGGCGGCGGCTTGCGCGGCCGCGCATGCGCGCAAGATCGCCTGCGCCAACGGAGGAATTTCGCAGGCCCGTGCGGTGGCCGCGACCTGGCTGGGCTTTCTCGCGGACGGCCAGGCGGACCGCGCCTGCGACTTCGCGCAGCGGATGCTCGCGGATCATCCCGGACTATGCGCCTATCGCACACTCGACCAGCTTCCCGCCGCCGAGCGCGCCGCGCTCGCGGGACGCGCGCCCGACCTGCTCGCCCTTTATCGAAAGCTTCCGATCGATGGCGTGAACTTCCACTGGTTCGGCACCGATGCTCAGGCCTTTGCCGAGGTCGCGTCCTATCTCGGCCGGACGACGGGCAAGCCCGTGATCACCAACGAAATGGGCCAGCGACGCGACGCCGTCGATCCCAATTCGGTGCGGCCGTTGCTGCGCGCGGCGCTCGCCGCGACGCGCGTCGCGATCTGGTTCAGCGTCGATACCGCGACCACGGTCTCGCTGTTCGATCCCGACGGCCGCCTGCGGCCCTCGGGCTGGGAATTCCAACGTCAGACCTCGGGGCTACGCTAGCGCGGGCGCTTGCGGAGCCGCCCGAAAAGGTGTCATTTCAACCCATCGATCGGGTGCCCGTCGCGCATCGGCCCCCGGCAACTCCCTCCGAGGTTCCCGTCCATGCTCGACAATCGCCAGATCGACCTTTCCTCGTACTGGATGCCGTTCACGGCCAATCGCCAGTTCAAGGCGAAGCCGAGGCTGTTCACCAGCGCGAAGGACATGCACTACACGACATCCGACGGCCGCCAGGTGCTCGACGGCACGGCCGGCCTCTGGTGCGTCAATGCCGGCCACTGCCGCGACAAGATCGTGCATGCGGTGCAAAGCAAGGTGGCCGAGCTCGACTATTCGCCCGCGTTCCAGATGGGACATCCCGACGCCTTCGAGCTGGCCAACCGACTGACCGGCCTCATCGGTCCCGAATACAGCCAGGTATTCTATACGAACTCGGGCTCGGAAGCCGTTGAAACGGCGTTGAAAATGGCCCTTGCCTACCATCGCGCCCGAGGCGAGGGCCAGCGCACGCGGCTGATCGGCCGCGAACGCGGCTATCACGGGGTCGGGTTCGGCGGCATTTCCGTGGGCGGCATGGGTAACAATCGCAAGGCCTTCGGTCCGCTTCTTCCCGGCGTGGATCACCTGCCGCACACGCACAATCTGGAGAAGAACGCGTTCAGCCGGGGCCAGCCGGAATGGGGCGCGCATCTCGCCGACGAGCTCGAGCGGCTCGTCACCCTGCATGACGCCTCGACCATCGCCGCGGTGATCGTCGAGCCGATGGCCGGCTCGGCCGGCGTGCTGATGCCGCCCAAGGGCTATCTCGAGCGGCTGCGCGCGATCTGCGACAAGCACGGGTTCCTGCTTATCTTCGACGAGGTGATCACCGGCTTCGGCCGCCTCGGCGCGCCCTTCGCGGTCAACTATTTCGGCATCCAGGCCGATATCGTCACCGCCGCCAAGGGCCTGACCAACGGCACCGTGCCGATGGGCTGCGTGTTCGCGCGCAAGGGCATCTACGACACCTTCATGGCCGGGCCGGAGAACCTGATCGAGTTTTTCCACGGCTACACCTATTCCGGCCATCCGATCGCGGTCGCCGCCTCGCTTGGGACGCTCGACGTCTACGCCGAGGAGGAGCTGCTCACGCGCGGCGCGGGCATCGCGAAGCATTTCGAGGATGCGGTCCACACGCTGAAGGGCAAGCCGCACGTGATCGACGTGCGCAATCTGGGCCTCGTGGCGGGCATCGAGCTCGCGCCGCGGCCGGGCGCCGCAGGCGCGCGCGCCTATGAGACCTTCGTCAAATGTTTCGAGTCGGGTCTGCTCATCCGCACCACCGCCGACATTATCGCGCTGTCGCCGCCGCTGATCATCAGCAAGCCGCAGATCGACGAGATCGTGGAGCGGCTGGGCGAAATACTGAAGACCGTGGCCTGAGCCGCGGCGCCGCGCGAGGAAGGAGCTTCACGTCCATGAAGACGCTATATCATTTCATCGCCGGAAAGCGGGTCGAGGGGACCAGCGGGCGTTTCGGGGACGTCTACAATCCGGCGACCGGCGAAGTCTCCTCCCGCGCGCCGTTCGCTTCGGCGGCGGAAGTGGGCCAGGCGATCGCCGCGGCCAAGGCCGCCCTGCCCGCTTGGTCGGCGACGCCGCCCGCCCGCCGCGTCCAGGCGCTGTTCCGCTTCCGCGATCTGCTGGTTGCCCACCAGGACGAGATCGCCCGGCTGATTTCGGCCGAGCATGGCAAGGTGATCGCGGACGCGCGCGGCGAAGTCACCCGCGGGCTCGAAGTGGTCGAGTTCGCCTGCGGCATCCCGCAGCTTCTCAAGGGCGAATTCAGCGAGCAGGTCGCCGGCGGAGTCGACACCTATTCCCTGCGCCAGCCGGTCGGCGTTTGCGCGGGAATCACGCCGTTCAACTTCCCCTGCATGGTCCCGCTCTGGATGTTCCCGATGGCGATCGCCTGCGGGAACACCTTCGTGCTCAAGCCTTCCGAGAAGGACCCCTCGGCCGCCATTCGCGTTGTCGAGCTGGCCAAGGAGGCGGGCGTGCCCGACGGCGTGGTCAATCTGGTGATCGGCGACAAGGTGGCGGTGGACACGCTGCTCACCGATCCGCGCATCGCGGCGGTGAGTTTCGTCGGCTCGACCGCGGTCGGCCGCTACATCCACACCACCGGTTCGACCAACGGCAAGCGCGTCCAGGCCTTGTGCGGCGCCAAGAACCACATGGTGGTGATGCCGGATGCCGACATGGAGCAGGTAACCGACGCGCTGATCGGCTCGGCCTATGGCGCGGCCGGCGAGCGCTGCATGGCGATCTCGGTCGCGGTGGCGGTCGGCAATCAGACCGGCGACGAGGTGATCCGCCGCCTGGCGCCGCGGGTGCGCGGCCTCAAGGTCGGCCCGGCGACCGACCCCGACGCCGAGATGGGCCCGATCGTCACGCGCGACAGCCTCAGCCGCATCCGCGGCTATGTCGAGGCGGGCCTGCGCGAGGGCGCGGATCTGGTGGTGGATGGCCGCGATCTCGTCATGCAGGGCCACGAGAAGGGATATTTCATCGGCGGCTGCCTGTTCGACCGCGTATCGCCGAATATGAGCATCTACACCGACGAGATTTTCGGACCCGTGCTCAGCGTGGTGCGAGTGGGCGACTACGAGTCCGCGCTCGGGCTGGTGAACGAGCACCAATACGGCAACGGCACCGCCATCTTCACCCACGACGGCGACGCCGCGCGCGACTTCGTCTCCCGCGTGCAAGTCGGCATGGTCGGCGTCAACGTGCCGATCCCGGTCCCGGTCGCCTATCACAGTTTCGGCGGCTGGAAGCAGTCTTTGTTCGGCGATCTGCACATCTATGGGACCGACGGCGTGCGCTTCTACACCAAGATGAAGACGGTGACCGCGCGCTGGCCTTCCGGCATCCGCGCCGGCGCGCAGTTCCATTTCAAGAGCGGCGCCGAGCACTGAGTCCAAGCTTCCGCCATCCCGCCCGCTTCGCGGGCAGGAAGGCGGCGCGGATGTTTGACCGCTGCATCAGGAATCCTCTCCGCCAGGGAAGATTTCTCCTTTTGGATCATCGCCTTGTCTCTCGCTTGCGAGAATCGATGGGCGGTTGGTACAGTGCTTGCTCGTGAATTGAGGCACAATCCCAACCGGGGGACGGGACCACGCCATTGGGCACCTTGAACGCCCCTCCGACCGCCGCCCGCCAGACCCCGACCGCGGCATCGGCGGCGGCGCGCGCCATCGTCGAAATCCGCGACCTCTCGCTCACCTTCCAGGCGGCGGACCGTCCCGTGGTGGCGCTCGACCACATCGATCTGACCGTCCAATCGGGCGACTTCGTCTCCATCATCGGGCCATCCGGCTGCGGCAAGACGACGCTCCTGCGCGTGGTGGCCGATCTCGAACAGCCGACTTCGGGCTCGATCACCGTCGATGGGATGACGCCCGAGGCGGCGCGACTCAAGCGTGCCTACGGCTATGTCTTCCAGGCGCCCGCCCTGCAACCCTGGCGCACGGTCGAGCGCAATGTGACACTCCCGCTCGAGATTTTCGGCATTGCCAAGGCCGAGCGGGCGCGCCGCGCCGCCGAGCAGCTCGCCCTGGTCGGCCTAACCGGATTCGAGCGCAAATATCCCTGGCAGCTCTCGGGCGGCATGCAGCAGCGGGTGTCCATCGCCCGCGCGTTGAGCTTCGCGCCCGACATGCTGCTGCTGGACGAACCCTTCGGCGCGCTCGACGAAATCACGCGCGACCATCTCAACCTTCAGCTCGCCGAGCTTTGGCGGCGGACCGGCAAGACCTGCCTGTTCGTCACCCACTCGATCTCCGAGGCGGTATTCCTGTCGACGCGCATCGTGGTGATGTCGCCGCGACCGGGGCGCATTCTCGACATCATCGACAGCGACCTGCCGCGCGAGCGCGGCCTGGAATTGCGCGAGTCCTTGCGCTTCCAGGAAATCGCCGCGCGTGTCCGCCGCGGACTCAAGGAAGGCCACAGCTACGATGACTAGGGCGCTACCGGTCCTGACGGTCGCGCTGGCGATCCTGGTGCTGTGGTACGCGGGCGCCATCTTGCTGAATGCGCCCCAGGTGCTCGACCTGTGGGACCGTTCCGGCACGCAGTGGAGCACGATCGACCTGATCCGCGCGTGCTGGAACATGGAACGGGCGGTGCTGCCGACACCGCACCAGATCGTCGCCGACTTGATCCGCACCATTTTCGGCTACGCGCTCGACAATCCGCGCAACATCCTGTTCCACGTCGGCGTCACCGCCGGAGGAACGCTGGTCGGGTTCGTCCTCGGCACCGTGGTGGGAACGCTGCTCGCGGTGGGCATCGTGCATATCCGCACGCTGGAATCGAGCCTGATGCCCTGGGTGATCGCGTCGCAGACGGTGCCGATCCTGGCGATCGCGCCGATGATCATCGTGATCCTCGGCAACATGGGATTCACCGGCGTGTTCCCGAAGGCGATCATCAGCGCGTATTTGAGCTTCTTCCCGATCACGATCGGACTGGTGAAGGGGCTGCGTTCGGCCGATCCGCTGGCGCTCGATCTCATGCGCACCTATAGCGCGACGCCGGCCCAGGTGTTCTGGCGCCTGCGCATGCCCTCCGCCCTGCCCTTCCTGTTCGCCAGCCTGAAGGTGGCGGTGGCGATCAGCCTGGTCGGAGCCATCGTCGCCGAGCTGCCGACGGGGAGCGTCGCCGGCATCGGCGCGCGGCTGCTTACCACCTCCTATTACGGCCAGATGGTGCAGATGTGGAGCGCGCTGGTGGTCGCCGCGCTGCTCAGCCTGGTGCTGGTCTGGGGCGTGGGCGCGGCGCAGCGCATCGTCATCGGCCAGTCGCGGCCGCCCGCATGAGCGCGCGCAGCAAGATCACGCCGCTTCCGCTGCTGATGCTGGCGGCGCTGCCGATGCCGATGGGTTGGCTGGTGGCCAAGGCGGCGGAATCGGCCGATCCCGGCGAGGCCACCGATTTCGGCGACGAGGCGGCGCGCAGCCTGGTCTATTGGTGGCAGTGCTGGCCCGCGCTCGCCGCCGCCTTGGTCGCGTTGGCGGGATTTTGGCTCGCCCGCGGCCGCCCCTGGCCGCGACGGGTCGAGGCGGCGTTGTTGGTTCCCGCCATACTCGCCGGCTGCGCGCTTCCGTTCCTGGTGATCGGCTCGGGCTTCGAGGTCGGACCGGGCGCCTGGGTGTTCCTGCTCGGCGTGCTCGCGCTGATCTGGCACCTGTTCGCCTTGCTCAGCGGCGAGGAGGGCTATGCGCGGCACCTGCTGGTACCCGGCCTGTTCGGGGTCGCCGTGATCTATCTCTGGCAGGTGCTGGTGCAGGGCTTCGAGATTCCGGCGGTGCTGCTGCCGCCGCCGACCGGGGTCGCGCTCTCCTTCGTCGACCAGACCGCCGAGATGTGGGGCGACTTCGTGCAGACGGTGCTGCGCTCGGTGGTGCGCGGCTATCTGATCGGCTGCGGCGCGGGCTTCGTGGTGGCGATCCTGGCCGACCGCATCCCGTTCCTCGCCCGCGGGCTGCTGCCCTTCGGCAATCTGGTGAGCGCGCTCCCCATCGTGGGCATCGCGCCGATCATGGTGATGTGGTTCGGCTTCGACTGGCAGTCGAAGGCGGCGGTGGTCGCGGTGATGACCTTCTTCCCGATGCTGGTCAACACGCTCTCCGGGCTGGCCGAGTCCGAGCGCATCCAGATCGACCTGATGCGCTCCTACGCCGCCGGCTATTGGCGGACGCTGGTGATGCTGCGCCTGCCGAACGCGCTGCCGTTCATCTTCAATGCATTGAAAATCAACTCGACCTTGGCTTTGATAGGCGCGATCGTCGCCGAGTTCTTCGGCACGCCGATCGTGGGAATGGGGTTCCGCATCAGCACCGCGGTGGCACGCATGGATTTGGGGGTGGTGTGGGCGACCATCGTGGTCGCTGCCCTCACCGGTTCGCTCGCCTATGGCGGCATCGCCATGGTCGAACGGGCGGTCACGGCCTGGCATCAGTCGTACCGCCGGCGCTAGGCAATTCGTATCGGTCTTGGATCAACGGGGAAGGGAGAGCAAGCAGATGAACAGGTACAGCAAATTCGCGGCCGCCGCGGCGGTGGCCGCCTTCGGCCTCGCCGGGCAGGCCTGGGCGGCCGACGCCGTGACCGTGCAGCTCAAATGGGTCGCCGACGCCCAATTCGCGGGCTACTTCGTGGCCCAGGCGAAAGGCTTCTACAAGGAGGAAGGGCTCGACGTGACGATCAAGCCGGGCGGGCCCGACATCGCGCCCGAGCAGGTGATCGCCGCCGGCGGCGCCGACGTGATCGTCGACTGGATGCCGGCCGCGCTCGCCGCCCGCGAGAAGGGCGAGGAGCTGGTCAACATCGCCCAGGTGTTCCAGAAGTCGGGCCTCGAACTCACCTGCCGCAACGATTCCGGGGTCAAGTCGCCCAAGGACTTCAAGGGCAAGACGCTCGGCGTGTGGTTCTACGGCAACGAGTATCCGTTCATGGCGTGGATGAACAAGCTTCACTACTCCACCTCGGGCGACAGTCCCGACGTGAAGGTGCTGAAGCAGGACTTCAACGTCGACCCGCTGCTGCAAAAGCAGGCGGCCTGCATCTCGACCATGACCTATAACGAGTACTGGCAGATCATCGAGTCGGGCCAGCTCAAGCCGAGCGACCTCACCGTCTTCACCTATCAGAAGGAAGGCGTCGCGATCCTCGAGGACGGTCTCTACACGCTCGAGAAGAATCTCAAGGACAAGGCGGAGCGCGAGAAGCTGGTGAAGTTCGTGCGCGCCTCGATGAAGGGCTGGGACTACGCCGTGAAGAATCAGCCCGAGGCGATCGACATCGTGATCAAGGCCGACACCACCGGCGCGATCACCAAGCAGCACCAGACCACGATGATGAAGGAGATCGCGCGCCTCGTCGAAGGCAGCAAGACGGGCACCGGCTATCTCGACGCGTCCGACTACAAGCGGACGGTCCAGATCGTGCTCGAGAACAAGGTGATCTCGGCCGAGCCCAAGGGCGCCTATACCCACGTGGTATGGGATGCCGCGATGAAGATGTAAGGGTTCGCGCGATCCGGCGAACGAAGGGGGAGGCCCTGGGCCTCTCCCTTTTTTCTTGCGCCGCGCGAAGCGGCGGCTATTCGGCGGCGGCGCGGGCCGCGGGCCGGGACTTGGGCCGCGCGACGGGGGTCGG
>JASHSH010000257.1 GCA_030040955.1 Rhodospirillales bacterium | reverse complement strand
CACCGAGTGGGCGATATTCAACAGGCTCGCCCCAACGTCGTTTCGAACGAATGCCGGTGGGCGCCTTGCCATGTAGGTCACGATGATTGGCGGCGGCGCATGTAGTGGAACGTGCCACCAGAATTTCCGCTGGCGGGCCGTATAACTGTCTCTTGCGCCGAGGCGTTCCGCCCACTGGAGAAAGGATTCCACATCGCAGCGGTCATCTACCTCCAATTCCGATAAGTCAGTGGGCAATTTCACAACGCGGCGGAGTCCGATTGCCGACGTCAGTCGGTGAGCGAACCGGTCGGCGGCCTCAAATAACTCGTCGGCTCCCGTCACGCATTTGATCAGGAATCGCGTGGGCAATGACGGCGTCGTGGGCCCCGCTATGAATACAAAATTATTTCCCGTCACTTGGCCGCGTGAAACTCGGAAGAGGTCACCCAATCTCCCAATAGGCTCGCGACCGAGCCTAGCGGGCGTGGAGAGCAATCCGTTGTGCGACCAGCGCGTCTTGGTAAGGCGCGCCTTGCTCACCGAAACTCCTTTGGCCGAGGGCAATTCCGTCGCGGCGGAAACCCTGGAGAACAACAAACCGTTGCTCCGGGTTCTCGGGGAAAACAGCGTGATGGAAGCGGTCGAAAGGGTGCCGGGAAAAGGCTCCGACTTCGCGTCAATCGTGGTGACCGACCGACCTCCCAGAGACCCGAGCAACAGAGTGCGCAGTGCCTGGCCGTACCCGGTGTCCAGCCACTCGGCTGCCGTGACGAGAACTGCAAGGTCGCCCTTGGCCGCAATCTGGCCAGTTCGTAGGAAGAAGTGAAGGTGTAGACCCGCGAGCTTGCTAGGCTTGGGCACGCCAAGCTTAGCGGAAGTGATCGCATACCAGTCCTTCCAACCGTCCTCGATATCATGGTGACGGACATACGGTGGGTTACCCACGAATAGTGTGCGGCCCGGAATCAATGGAAGTTCAACCGACCGAAAATCGCCAACAATAATCCTCACCCTTTGGGTAAGTCCGAGCACGCAAAGCGTCGCGCGCGCAATGAGAGCGCAAGTCGGGTCGCATTCCACTCCTATTAGCTCAGCGCCCCTGAACGCACTCGCCGCGCATCGAAGAAATCGACCACTTCCCATTCCGGGATCGACGACTCGTTGAAAATCGCCGGTGGCTCCCGATTCCTTGGAGGCGACAGCAATCATGTGATCAACAATGTTGGCGGGAGTGAATACCTGTCCTTGCACTCGGCGACGTTCGGCCGATCGAATATTCAGCAAAGCGTCGCCCAATGGGTCACGCCCGGCGACAATCTGCGCACGAACCGCTTTCACCAGTGCCGCAGGGGACACCGGGGCACTTTCGAGCAAGGAACCCTCGCTTGGTGTCACTAGAGTGCCATCCAATAAAGATTTGGCCACTCCGATGAGCGTACCCTCTGAAGAAATCGAAACGTCATTCCGGATCATGTGCGACCCTCAGAGGCGTTCAACACGCGAAAAACGCATCGCATAGGAACAATACGAGAACACTTATCTCCATGTCAATCATTAGGTGACAGTTCTTCGCGGCGCGGCGCCAGGGTGCGGTCCTCGATGCGGATGCGCCAGGCGAGCAGGGCCAGATTGGCGAGCCCGAAGGCCAGCGCGATCGGCCAGGCGCCGAAGGCGAGCGGCAATGTGGGGATCTCGATCGCCACCACCAGGTAATTGGGATGGCGCAGGAAGCGGTAAGGTCCGCGGCGCACCAGCGGCGCGTCGGGCAGCGTAATCACCCGCGTGGTCCAATAGGGACCCAGGCTGGCGATCACCCAGACGCGCGCGAATTGCAGCAGCACGAACAGGACGAGCCAGGGCCAGACCAACGGCGCATCGGGGGGAATCAGCGCGACCAGCGCGATCAGCCAGGCCGTATGCAGGATCACGAACAGCGGATATTGCCCGCGCCCCGCCTCCACCCCGCCGCGCGCCAGCAGCGCGCGCGTGTTGCGATTGGCATGGATCAGCTCGGCGGTGCGCGCCAGCGCGACCAGCGCGACGATGACATAGAGCAGCGGCACGCCGGCGTTCAGGCGGAAGCACGCGGCGGCGCGTCGAGCAGCAGAAATCCGGCGGTGAATCCCGGCCCCAGGCAGGTCATCAGCATCCGCCCCGCCGCGCCCTCGGCGAGGGCGCGCTGGAGCACGAACAGGACCGAGGCGGCCGACATGTTGCCGTAGTCGCGCAGCACGCCGCGCGCGCCGTCGAGCGCGCCCTTGGCCAGATCGAAGGCGGATTCGAGCGCGGTCAGCACCTTCGCGCCCCCCGGATGGCAGATGAAATGGCGGATGTCGGCGAGGCGCAGATTGTGCCCGGCGAGGAAGCCGCGCGCGAGCCCGCCCATCTGCTCGCGCACCAAGGTGGGGATGTCGCGCGAGAACAGCGCCTTCAGCCCGTCGTCGGTCACCTCCCAGCCCATGATGTCGAGCGAATCGGGAAAGGTGTGCTCGTAGCCCGCGCCGATCTCCGGGCCGCGTCCCTCGCCCGCCACAACCGCGGCCGCCGCCCCGTCGCCGAACAGCGCGGTGGCGACCACGTTGCTCTTGGAGGAGTCGTTCTTGCGGAAGCAAAGCGCGCACAGCTCGACCACGAGGTAGAGCACGCGACCGCCCGGATTCGCCCGCGCGATGTCGGCGGCGCGGGAAAGTCCCAGCACGCCGCCCGCGCAGCCGAGCCCGAACACGGGCAGGCGGCGCACGTCCGCGCGCAGGCCGAGGCGGCCGATCAGGATCGCGTCCAGGCTCGGCGTGGCGATGCCGGTGGTCGAGACGGTGACCACCGAATCGATGTCCCGCGCCGCGAGCCCAGCTTGGTCGAGCGCGCCGCGTGCCGCGCTCTCCAGCAGGTTCACCGCATTCTCGACATAGAGCGCGTTGCGGTCGGTCCAGCCGTGCTCGGCCTCGTACCAGTCGATCGGCACGCAGGAAAAGCGCTGCTCGATGCCGGAATTGGCGAAGACGGGGAGCAGCCGCTCGATGTCGGAATCGGCGAACTCGGCGAACAGGCGGCGCGCGCGCTCGGCCACCTCGGGCTGGCCGAGCCGGTAGGGCGGCACCGCGGTAGCGAGCGAAAGGATGCGCGGGGCGGCGAGGCTCACGCGGCGATCCCCGCTACCGGCGCCCGCGCGGGCGCGATAGCATGCGCCGCCGAGGAGGAGGCGCCGTGGCGTCGTTGATGCGCGAATTCTTCACCCAGCCGGATCAGGATTCGGTGCGCACCGATCTCGCCCTGTTCTTCGGTCCGCGCTCGCATTTCTATCTCGACCTCTACACGCGGACGCGCCGGCGCGCCCAGGCCGGCCGGCCCTATCTGCCGACCTGGTCCTGGTGGGTATTCCTGGGCTGGAACGTATGGTTCTGGTACCGCAAGCTCTGGCTGCATGGGCTGCTCGCCCTCCTGGTCCCGATCGCGGCGGGATATTTCGGCGGCGACTGGGCCTTCGGGGCAGCCTATATCCTGGCCTGCATGTTCGCCAAGAACGCCTATCTGGGTCACGCGTTGCGCACGCTGGCCCGCGCCGACGCCGCCGGCAGGACCGGCCAGTCGCGCACCCTGTATCTGCGCCGCAAGGGCGGCGTCTCCTGGCCCGGGGCGGTGCTGGCGACGTTCCTGCTCCTGCTCGCCTGCGCGGCCTGGACCGACGCCAAACTCGGCGAGATGCTCGATCTGCTCAGCCAGTACGGAATCGGGCCGCCCGGCTGAGCGCACCCGGGTCTACCAGCCGCCGGGCGTGTCGGCGTAGCTGGTCTTCTGGTTGGCGATCGCCGCCTTGAGCGCGCGATATTCCGCGCAGCCGAAGGTGCAGATCTTGTCGAGCTTGGCGAGCTGCTGCTTGGCCATGTCCATATTGCCGGTGTCGATGTAGAGCTCGCCCAGATACTCCAGCGCGCCGCGATGATTCGGCTTGATCGCGAGCGCCTTCTGATAGGCCGCCAGCGCCTGCGGGAAGTTGCCGAGCTTGCGGCTGGAATAGCCGATCTCGTTCCACAGGTCGGGATCGTTCGGCAGGCGCACCGTCGCCTTCATGAAGAAGGCCACCGCGTCGGCGAACTTGCCCGCCTTCAGTGCCGTCTCGCCGGCCGCCTTGTCGGGATCGGGCGGCTCCTTGGAGGCCTCGTCGCTGTTCATCGCGTGGGCGGGCAGGCCCGGCACCAATGCCGCGCCGAGGAAGAACGTGCCCGCGACCAGGCCGGCCATCGCCAGCCGCTTCCATACAGTCCCTGCCATTCTCGCCTCCCAAGCCAGCGACGTTTCCGTCCCCAACTACCCAACGGGATGACTCTTTATTCCCCTTATTCCCCCGGCCGCAAGCGATTCTCCGGTTACGCTCCGAAGGCGGCGATTCCGGTCTGCGCGCGGCCCAGGATCAGACCGTGAATGTCGTGCGTACCTTCGTAGGTATTCACCGTCTCCAGGTTCGCCATATGGCGCATCACATGGTATTCGTCGGCGATGCCGTTGGCGCCGTGCATGTCGCGCGCCACCCGGGCGATGGCCAGCGCCTTGCCGCAATTGTTGCGCTTGAGCAGCGAGATCGCCTCCGGCGCCGCCTTGCCCTCGTCGAGCAGGCGGCCCAGCCGCAGCGCGCCCTGCAAGCCCAGCGCGATCTCGGTCTGCATGTCGGCGAGCTTGAGCTGGATGATCTGGTTGGCGGCGAGCGGCCGGCCGAACTGCTTGCGCTCCATCGTGTAGCGCCGGGCGGCGTGCCAGCAGAACTCGGCCGCGCCCATCGAGCCCCAGCAGATGCCGAAACGCGCCTTGTCGAGACAGCCGAACGGACCCTTCAGCCCGCTCACGCCGGGCAGCAGGTTGGCCGCCGGCACCTGCACCTCCTCCATCGCGATCGAGCCGGTGATGGAGATGCGCATCGACAGCTTGCCCTCGATCTTGGGCGTGGTCAGGCCCGCCATGCCGCGTTCGAGCACGAAGCCCCGGATCGCGCCCTCGTCGTCCTTCGCCCAGACGATGAGAATGTCGGCGACCGGCGCATTGGTGATCCAGGTCTTGGCGCCGGTAAGCACCCAGCCCGATCCGCTCTTGCGCGCCCGAGTCCGCATCGCGCCCGGGTCCGACCCATGGTCGGGCTCGGTCAGGCCGAAGCAGCCGAGCAGCTCGCCCTTGGCGAGACCGGGCAGCCAGCGCTGGCGCTGTTCCTCGCTGCCATAGGCGTGAATCGGATGCATGACGAGGGAGGACTGCACCGACAGCGCGGAGCGATAGCCGGAATCGACCCGTTCGACCTCGCGCGCCAGCAGCCCGTAGGAGACATGGTTGACGCCCGCGCAGCCATATCCCTGGATGGTCGCGCCGAGCATGCCGAGCGCGCCCATCTCGCGGAAGACGTTGCGGTCGAACCGCTCGTGGCGGTAGGCCTCGACCGCGCGCGGCATCAACTTGTCCTGGCAATATTCGCGCGCGGCGTCGCGCACCAAGCGCTCGTCGGCGCCGAGCTGATGGTCGAGCAGCAGCGGGTCGTCCCACGAAAAAGCGGTGCGCGAGGACATCGGGGGCTCCTTGGCCGCGGATCGGCGGGCCGGACCCGTCCGGCTCCCCAACCTACCACCGATGCCGGCCGGGGCGAAACCGCGCCCTGCCGGATATAGGTGCGGAAGCCGGCAACCGTCCCCCGGACAAGGACTTACGGGGCTGGCGGGTTGAGGGGAACGGCCACCTCGGCTAGTGTGGCTCCAGGCAAGGCGGCGGATGGATCGCTAGGCGTGAGGAACGTCGTCCTTTCGGCGGGGGCTGTCCTGCTCGGCGTCTCGTTCGCCGTCGCCGTCACACCGGCGGCGGCGCAGACGGTCGTCGGCGGCGACAACCGGCCCCAGGTGATGGTCGATCTCGGCGTGCTCGACGGGCTGGGCCCCGAGCCGACGCTGCCCGACCTGCTGCTCAATCGCGCCCCGCCGCCCACCAGCCCGCCGCCGCAGCTCGTCCGCCCGACCCCGCGTCCGCCGGTGGCGGTCAATCCGCCGCAACGGCAACTCGCCGCGCCCGCTCAGCCCGCGCCCTCTCCGTCTGCTCAGGCCAAGCCGAAGCCCGAGGCCGAGGCGAAAGCCGAGAAGCCGGTCAAGCCGGTGGTGCCGAAATTCGTTCCCGCTTCACCCGCGCCGGCGACGGCGCAAGCCAAGCCCGCGCCCGCCCCGCCGCGCCAGGTGAT
>JASHSH010000256.1 GCA_030040955.1 Rhodospirillales bacterium | reverse complement strand
TGCCCGCTGCTGGTGAAATATGTCGAGGCCGGCTGGCTCGGCCGCAAGACCGGCCGCGGCTTCTACGACTATTCGGGCGAGAAGCCGGTTCCCACCCGCTGAATCCGGGGCCGACGCCTCCCCGCCCGCCGGCCCTGGCGCGGCGGTCGCGGGTTTGCCCGCGCGCCTGTATCCTCGGCCCATGCTCCTCGCCGGATTGCGGCCCTATCTGATCCTGGCCGCGCTCTGCCTCGCGCTGTATCTGCCGGGCCTGGCCTCGGTGCCGGCGCTCGACCGCGACGAATCGCGCTTCGCGGTGGCGTCGCGCGAGATGCTGGAAAACGGCGATTTCGTCACCGTGCGTTTCCAGGACGAGCTGCGCGCCAAGAAGCCGGTCGGCATCTACTGGCTGCAAGCCGCGTCGGCCTGGGCGAGCGGCGCGGAGAACGAAATCTGGGCGTACCGTCTGCCCTCGGTCCTCGGCGCGCTGATCGCCGTGCTGCTGACCTACCGCTTCGGCGCCGCGCTGGTCGGAGCGGAGGCGGCGCTTCTCGGCGCCGCGCTGCTCGCCGCGAGCCTGCTGGCCGAGGCCGAAGCGCGCCAGGCGACGACGGACGCGGCGCTGCTCGCTTGCGCGGTCGCGGCGCAGGGCGCGCTCGGGCGGTTCTATCTCACCGCGCGCGGTAAGGGGCCCGCGCCGGGCTGGGGAATCTTCCTCGCCTTCTGGATCGCGCAGGCGGGGGGAATCCTGATCAAGGGACCGATCGTTCCCGCGTTGTCGCTGCTCACCGCGCTGTCGCTCGCCGTCTGGGACCGGCGCTGGCGCTGGCTGCTGACCTTGCGACCGCTGCCCGGAATCGCGCTGGCCATTCTTCTCGTCGCGCCCTGGGCCATTCTGGTGAGCCTGGCCACGCGCGGCCAGTTCCTCGGCCGGGCGGCGAGCCAGGATCTGCTGAGCAAGCTGATGGGCGCGCAGGAGGCGCATGCCGGCGCGCCCGGCTACTATCTCGCGCTGATTACGCTGACGCTCTGGCCGGCCGCCGGATTTGCGCTGCCGGGGTTCGTCCGCGCCGTGACCGAGCGCGCGCGACCGGGATCGCGCTTCCTGCTCGCTTGGATCGTGCCGTTCTGGATACTGATCGAAATCGTGCCGACCAAGCTGCCGCATTACATCCTGCCCGCCTATCCGGCGCTCGCGTTGCTGGGTGGCGCCGCAGCGAGCCATGACGCGCTGTTCGGACGGCGCTGGGCGCGAGCCTATTTCGTGCTGGCCGCGTTGATCGGGCTCGCGCTCGCCGCCGCCAACATCGAGGGGCCGATCCGCCTGGGTGGTGGATTTGCGCCGGCCTCGCTTGTCCCCGCCGCGGCCGCGCTGGTCTGCGGCATCGCGCCGCTGGCTCTGGTCTGGCGAGGCCGGCCGAGAAGGGCGGTGTGGACCGCGGCGC
Source organism: Rhodospirillales bacterium (assembly GCA_030040955.1). Lineage (GTDB taxonomy): Bacteria > Pseudomonadota > Alphaproteobacteria > Rhodospirillales > Magnetospirillaceae > JASHSH01. The sequence goes on along the minus strand of JASHSH010000256.1, from coordinate 4,583 downwards.
TGGCGGCCGTCCCGCTCTGGGCCGGGCTCGCACTTGGAGTCGCGCCGAGGCTCGATTCGCTCTGGCTGAGCGCGCGCCTTGCCCATTCGGTGCCCGCCGGCGCGCCGGTCGCCATGGTCGGCGACCACGAGGCGAGCCTGGTATTCGAGCTGGGTACGCACACAATTCTCACCGACGCGATCGGCGCGGCGCGCTTCCTGGCCGCTACCCCGGGAGCGGTCGCGGTGGTCGAAGAAGCGTCCGAGCCGCCGTTCCGCGACGCTCTGGCCGCCACGAGCCGGACGCCGCGTCAGATCGCGGAGGTTCGCGGCATCAATTATTCACGCGGCCATCCCGCGCGTCTCGATCTGTGGACTTTGGCGCCGCCATGATCGACCCAGCGCTGTCGCCCTGGCCGCGTCTCGGCCGCGCCTTCGTCCTGGTCGCGCTCGCCTGCGCCGCCTCGTATGTCTGGCTCGACCGGCCGATCGCCGAATGGTTCCGCGCCCATCTGATGGAGGAGCCGCTCGCCGTGTTCCGCCGGATCACCGATCTCGGCCTCGGCGGCGTCTATCTGATCCCCGCCGCGCTCGCCTTCGCCCTGTTCCGCTGGCGCGCGGCCGTGACCCTGGACGAGGCGCGCGCGCGCTGGCGGGTGCGGGCCAACGCCGCCGCGCTGCTGTTTTCCACGGTGGCCGCCTCGGGCCTGCTGGTGGACGCGCTGAAATATTGCTTCGGCCGCTACCGGCCCAAGGAACTGTTCGACCACGGTCTCTACGGATTCGATCCGTTCGGCGCACACTGGGCGCACAATTCCTTCCCCTCCGGCCACGGCCAGACCGCCTACGCGGCGATGACGGCGCTCGCCTGGATCTGGCCCAAGGGGCGGCCGCTGTTCGTCTTCCTCGCCGTGCTGATCGCGGCGAGCCGGGTGATCGTCTCGGCGCATTACCTGTCCGACGTGCTGATGGGCGCCTATATCGGCGCGGCGGGCACGCTCTTGGTCGCGCGCCTGTTCCACGCGCGCGGGTGGGAGGTTCGGCAGGCGCCGCCTACGCCGTCTTCTGCGCCTTGAGGCCGAGTTCGCGCATCATCGCCTCGCGCATCAGATATTTCTGCACCTTGCCGGTCACCGTCATCGGAAAGGAATCGACGAAGCGGATGTAGCGCGGGATCTTGTAATGCGCGATCTGGCCCTTGCAGAAGGCCTGGATCTCCTCCGCCACCGCGTGTTCGCCCGGCTTCAGCTTGACCCAGGCGCAGAGTTCCTCGCCCATCTTGTCGTCCGGCACGCCGATCACCTGCACGTCCGCGATCTTGGGATGGCGATACAGATATTCCTCCACCTCGCGCGGATAGACGTTCTCGCCGCCGCGGATCACCATGTCCTTGATGCGCCCGACGATGTTGCAGTAGCCCTCTCCGTCGAGCGTGGCGAGATCGCCGGTATGCATCCAGCCGGCGGCATCGACCGCCTCGTCAGTCTTCTCGACATCGCCCCAATAGCCGAGCATCACCGAATAGCCGCGCGTGCACAGCTCGCCCGGCACGCCCGGAGCCACGATCCGGCCCTCGGCGTCGACGATCTTCACCTCGACATGCGGATGGATGCGGCCCACGGTTCCGACCCGGCGCTCGAGCGGATCGTCGTGCGAGGTCTGGAAGCTGACCGGGCTGGTCTCGGTCATGCCGTAGCAGATGGTGACCTCGCGCATGTGCATGTCGGAGATCGTCCGCCGCATCACCTCGATCGGGCAGGGCGAGCCGGCCATGATGCCGGTGCGCAGGCTCGTGAGATCGAACCGCGCGAAGTCGGGATGGTTGAGCTCGGCGACGAACATGGTGGGCACGCCGTAGAGCGCGGTGCAGCGCTCCTCGGCCACGCATTCGAGCGTCGCCTTGGGATCGAACCCTTCGCCGGGATAGACCATCGCCGCGCCGTGCGTCACGCAGGCCAGGTTGCCGAGCACCATGCCGAAACAGTGGTAGAGCGGGACCGGGATGCAGACCTTGTCGGCGTCGCCAAGCCGCATGGTGCGGCCGATGAAATAGCCGTTGTTGAGGATGTTGTGGTGGGTGAGCGTGGCGCCTTTCGGCGCCCCGGTGGTGCCCGAGGTGAACTGGATGTTGATCGCGTCGTCGAATTGGAGCCGGGGCGCGAGTTCGGCCAGCCGCGCGCGCTCCCTTGGCCCGCCCGCGCCTTCGAGCTGGGCGAAGGCGAGGAAGCCCTTCTCCTCGGCCTCGCCGATATGGGCGAGCAGGCGCAGGGTCGGCAGGCGCTTGGCGTTCAGCCGACCGGGCGGGTCGCGGTCCAGCTCGGGGGCGAGTTCGCGCAGCATGCCGAGATAGTCGCTCGACTTGAACCGGTCGGCGACGATCAGCGCCTTGCAGCCGACCTTGTTGAGCGCGTATTCGACCTCGACGAGTCGGTAGGCGGGGTTGATGTTGACCAGGATCAGCCCGGCCTTCGCGGTGGCGAACTGGGTGATCACCCATTCCGCGTTGTTCGGCGACCAGATGCCGACCCGGTCGCCCGGCTCGAGGCCGAGCGCGAGCAGGCCGGCGGCGCAAGCCTCGACCCGCGCCGCCAATTCGGCATAGGTCCAGCGCACGCCCTGATGGCGCACGATCAGCGCCGTCCTGTCGCCCCAGCGCGCCACCGTGCGGTCGAAATGCGCCCCCAGCGTGTCGCCGATCAGCGGCTCGGCGGATGCTCCATGCACGTAGCTGAGCGCCAGCTTGGCCATCTCCTCCTCCCGCGTTTCATTGTTCGCCGATCAGTCCGCGCAGGCTGGCGACGATCGACGGATTGTCCCATTCGTAGGGACCTTCGAGCCGGTTCACCTGGTTGCCTTGCTTGTCGACGATCAGGCTGGTGGGCAGGCCCTGGATGCCGAGCGTCTGGGCGAGCTGGCCGCCCGGGTCGGCGAACGGGTGCAGGAAGGTGATCTTCTGGCGCGCGAAGAACGCCTTCGCCGCCTTGATCCCGGACTGATCCTCGGAGATCGGCAGCACCTCGATCGGCTCGCCCTTGAGGTCGCCCTGGAGCCGGTCGAGATAGGTCATCTCCTTGATGCAGGGCGCGCACCAGGTGGCCCAGAAGTTCATCACCAGCACGCGGCCGCGGAAATGCCCGAGCGGCAGCATCGCGCCGGAGGCGTCGGCGAAGGCGAGTTCCGGGGACAGCGGCACGCGCGGCCCCGACCCGACCGCGCTTCCCGCCGCCGCGGGAATTAGGTAGCTTGGCGGACCCGGCGCGGCCCCGCCCGCGGCCAGCGCGGCGGCGGCCGAGAAGGCGAGCGCGAGGGCCGCGAGACCGAGACGGGCCGGGGCGCGAGACATGTGCTTCATCCGCGAAAGTCCTGCATGAACCAACGTCCAGAAACGCCCGGCGCCGATCCGTTCCGGGGCGGCCGCTTCGCCTCCGGCCCCGCCGCCGCCATGCGCCGGATCAACGCCTCGATCGACGTCGACCGCCGACTCTACGCCCAGGACATCCGCGGGTCCAAGGCGCATTGCCGCATGCTGATGGCGAGCGGAATCCTGACCCGGCGCGACGGCGACGCCATCGTCGGCGGGCTCGACCGCATCTTGCAGGAGATCGAATCGGGCGCCTTCGCATTCAAGACGGAGCTCGAGGACATCCACATGAACGTCGAGGCGCGGCTCGCCGAGCTGGTCGGCGAGGCGGCCGGGCGGCTGCACACCGCGCGCTCGCGCAACGACCAGGTCGCCACCGACCTGAAGCTCTGGGTGCGCGATGCCATCGACGCGACCGAGGCGGCGCTGCGCCTGCTCCAGCGCGCGCTGCTCGACAAGGCCGAGGCGCATGCGGCCACCGTGATGCCGGGCTTCACCCATCTCCAGGCGGCGCAGCCGGTGACCTTCGGCCATCATCTGCTCGCCTATGTCGAGATGTTCGGCCGCGACCGCGGCCGGTTCCGCGACGCGCGCGCCCGGCTCAACGAATCCCCGCTCGGCGCCGCCGCGCTCGCCGGCACCTCGTTTCCGATCGACCGGGCGATGACCGCGCGCGAGCTGGGCTTCGACCGCGCCTCCGCCAATTCGATCGACGCCGTGTCCGACCGCGACTTCGCGCTCGAATTCCTGTCCGCGATCTCGATCTGCGCTGTGCATCTCTCCCGCCTCGCCGAGGAGCTGGTGATCTGGACCTCGCCGCAATTCCGCTTCGTCGCGCTGTCGGATGCCTTCACCACCGGCTCGTCGATCATGCCGCAGAAGCGCAATCCCGACGCCGCCGAGCTGGTGCGCGCCAAGACCGGGACCGCGATCGGCTCGCTGGTCGCGCTGCTGGCCGTGATGAAAGGCCTGCCGCTCGCATACGGCAAGGACATGCAGGAGGACAAAGCGCCGGTGTTCGCCGCCGCCGACGCGCTCGAGCTCGGCCTCGCCGCGATGACCGGCATGATCATCGACCTCGCGGTCGACGCCGAGCGGATGCGCGCCGCCGCCGGCGAGGGCTACGCCACCGCGACCGATCTCGCCGACTGGCTGGTGCGGGTGGCCAACGTGCCGTTCCGCGAAGCGCATCATATCGTCGGCCGGATCGTGCGGATCGCCGAGGAGAAGGGCTGCTCGCTCGC
>JASHSH010000255.1 GCA_030040955.1 Rhodospirillales bacterium | reverse complement strand
CACGCCGAACCAGGGCGACATTCCGGCCTGGCCGACCAATGTGCTGATCGGCAGCGGCGGCAACGGCGAGGCGGTGACCGGCGTCGCCAACAGCCAGGTCGCCGTGATCAACAATCCGGGCGAATACACCGAGGCCGGCTACACGTTCGGCGGCAACAGCTGGTCCGGCGCGACCGCGACGGTCGCCGCGCCGGCCGACTGCTCGGCCTCGCTCGCCACGGCGACCGCGGTGGCCGCCGTCAGCGGCGGCGCGATCTCCACCATCACCCCGCTGCTGAGCGGCTGGGGCTATACGACGGCACCGACCGTCACGATCTCCGGAGGCGGCGGGTCGGGCGCCACCGCGACCGCGAGCCTGGGCGGAACCGTCACCGGCGTCTATCTGAGCAATGGCGGCTCGGGCTATACCACCGCTCCGACGGTGACCATCACGGGCGGAACCGGCAGCGGCGCCACCGCGGTCGCCGAGATCACGGCATCGGGCGTGGTCAGCGCGATCACCGTGACCAGCGGCGGATCGGGCTACCTGCCGAGCACGCCGGTCACGGTCACGATCTCGTCACCCTCCAGCGGCACCACCGCGACCGCGATCGGCGCGATCTCCACCGGCGTCGCTGACTTCACCATCACCTCGGTCGGCCAGGACTACACCTCGAACCCCGCCGTGACGCTTTCCGCGCCCACCGGCACCACCTGCGCCGCCGCCACGGTCGCGGTGGTTCCCAGCACGGACGACAGCACGCTGAGCTATATCGGCATGACCAGCGGCGGGATGGGATACGCCTACTACGAGCAGCCGGCGATCACGCTGACCTCGGGAAGCTGCCAGAACTGCACGTTGGACGCCGCGGTCGGCTACGTCAACCCGCCGACCGGCGTCACCCTGACCGACGCCGGCCACGGCTACGCCACCGCGCCGAGCGTGGACATGCTGAACACCAACGGGTGCTTCGACCTGCCGTCCATCCTGCTCGAGACGACCAACTGCTTCAGCCGCGTGTTCAATCCGACCACCAGCATCCTGAGCAGCGGCGCGATCACCTCGATCGACGTGATCGATTCGGGCACCGGCTATGCCAGCGCCAGCTTCGCGGTCAGCGCGACCAGCGGCTCGGGATGCTCCCCCGGCACGCCGACCCTGTTCGGCGGCGAGGTGACCAGCCTCGCCATTCCGCTCGGTTGCGGGTCGGGCTATTCCGGGCCGGTGGTCACGGTGAGCGGCGGAACCGGAAACTGCTCGAACGTCACCGCCGTGCCGATCGTGAGCAACGGCGCGATCTCCAGCATCGCCGTGATCAACGGCACCTTCTTCTGTTCCGGCGGCACCGTCGCCATCACCGGCGGCGGCGGCAGCAACGCCACCGCGCTGATCAACTCCGCCAGCCAGGTTCAAGGCTTCGACGAAGTCGACCTGATCCCGGTCGGCAACACCAAATTCTGGTTCGGCGGCGTGACGCTGGGCTTCGTCATCGGCCAGTGAATTGCGCAGGGCGAAACAATTCGCCGCGACAGCCGCACCGCAGCCATGCGCGAACCTCAATTTGGCCCGGCGCGGCGTCAACAAATTGTAAGATGGACCGAGCAGTTGCCGACCATCCTCGAAGGGAGGGAAGGAATATGAGGGCCAAGGGTCGGGAAGGTCGGATGAGGCGTGGTCCGCCCGGGTCGGGCGGCCGTCCGATTGCCGCCGAGCGAGCGCTCGATGGCATGGTGGCGTGCACCCCACGGGCGGCGGAAAACCGAGGCCGCGAAGGAGCCGCGCGATGAAGGCCGGTGCGGGCGAGCGGACCAGCAAGGAATTCGACGCGCTGTGGACCGACCATTGGCTCAAATCCGCGCCGGCGCAGCCCGCCACGGTTCCCGCGGGAACCATCCTGCGGGTCGATCTCGTGATGATGGTCGGCGAGGGCCTGCCCGAGACGGAGTGGGGGGTCGAGCGGCTGGTGGCCAGCGTCCTGCTCGGGCTCGACGAGGTGCTCGCCGGCGGCGCGCTGTACTGGAGCCCGGCGCCGGGCGTCATCGACATCCACTACGGCAAGCTGCCGCGGAAGGCGGCGGAGCTGAAGCACGCGGTGGTGATCTCGACCGTCGAGCGCTGCGTGCGCGAGCTTCCCGCCCAGGAGCCGGAGAAGGCCGAGGAGAAGAAGGACCGCCCGGCGGGACGCGCGGACGATCTGCCCACCCGCGTGGATTGGGCCACTTTCCGCGCGCTCTGCGCCAAGAGCCGCGCGCGGCCCGACCAGATTCACGTCATCGACCTCGGCGAGGTGCTGTTCGGCGCGCCCACCCCCGCCCAGCGCCTGCCGCGCCGGGTGTGGAACCTGGTCGACAACATCGTCGACGAGTTCCTCGCCACCGGCGGCTACTGCACCCACTATCCCGGCAACCGGCTGTGCCTGCTGTTCCCCGGCCTCACCCGCGAGCTCGGCGAGATGAAGCGCAAGGCGATCGCCAACGAGATCGAGCGCTCGATCTCGCAGCTGGTCCGCGAGGGCGAGGAGGAGGGCGGCGCCGTGCCGATCACCGCCCAGTCCGCGACTCGCCGCCAGCCGGCGCGGGAAGAGGAGGAGACCGATCCGGCGGTCCGGCACCGTTCCAATCAGGCGCTCGCCGCCATGGCGTCCGCCTTCCACATCGTCAAGCTCGAGCCGGCCGACACCGAGTTGCCGAAGGGCTACGGGCTGCGCTTCGCGCCGCTGTGGCGCGCCGCCAACCGCAACCTGGTCGGCCAGGTCGCCGAGCCGACGGTGGAGACGCCGGGCGGGGTGGCGCGCTTCCTGCCCGAGCTCGAGGAGACCGAGGAGCCGGTCACGCTCGACCTGCCCGTGCTGGCGCGCGCGACCGAGCGCATCAGGGAGCTGGTCGCGGCGCAGAGCGCCTATCTGGTCAACGTGCCGGTGCATTGGTTCTCGCTGGAACGCAAGAACGTGCGCAACAAGTATCTCCAGTTCTGCTCCTCGATTCCGCCCGAGGTGCGCCGCTTCCTCGTGCTCGCGCTGATCGGCACGCCCGACGATCTGCTGCCCGCGCGCGTCGACGACCGCGTGCGCCAGCTCCGGCCCTATTGCCGCGCGGTGACCTGCGGCGTCGGCCTGGGCAACCGCGCCTTCGACCATTTCAAGACCCCGAACGTGCACGCGGTCGGCGTCGATCTCGGACGCGAGCCGCAGGACGAGCGCTATCTGATCAAGGCGATGGACAAGTACATGGACGCGGTCCAGCCGCTGCGGCTGCGCACCTATGTCTACGGCGTCACCACCACCAGCCTGCTGATCGCCGCGCTGGCGTCGGGTTTCGACTATCTCTCGGGCTCCGCCATCGTCGACAAGGACGACACGCCGCACGGCGTGCGCGAGTTCACCATCCCCGACATCTATGGCTGATCCGGCCCCCGCCGGTCGCGCCCGCATCGCGGCCGTGCTAGGGTCTGCTTGAGACGTTTCGACTCGGAATTCGCCCCACCCATCGACGTATACGTCGATCTCCCCGTCATAGGAGAGGGGACGTGCACCCAGGGAGAACTCCCTCCCCCGCTTGCGCGGGGAGGGCGGGGGTGGGGGTGGCCGCCGCGGTCCGACGTATCGAGCCGGGCATGACGAGGATTGCAGGAAGGAGGGGAGATGGCCGCCAGCCTGCGCAGCTACAAGGTCGCCGCGTTCGGCCAGCCGCTGCGCGAATTCGACGATCCGCTGCCGGTCCCGACCGGCGCCGAGGTGCTGCTGCGTGTGGCCGCCTGCGGGGTGTGCCATTCCGACCTGCATATCTGGGACGGGTATTTCGATCTCGGCGGCGGCAACAAGATCGACCTCGCGCGCGGGGTCGCGCTGCCCCGCACCCTCGGCCACGAGATCGCGGGCGAGGTGGTGGCGATCGGTCCCGACGCGAGCGGCGCGAGGCCGGGCGATCGTCGGATCGTTTTTCCCTGGATCGGCTGCGGTTCCTGCTCGCTGTGCGCGGCGGGCAACGAGCATCTCTGCATGAAGCCGCGCGCGCTCGGCGTGTCGGCCGACGGCGGGTTCTCGGACCATGTCCTGGTGCCGCATCCGCGCTACCTGATCGACTACGCGCCGCTGCCCGAGGAGCTGGCCTGCACCTATGCCTGCTCGGGGCTGACCGCCTACAGCGCGCTGCGCAAGGCCGGCCCGCTCGGCCCCGGCGATCCGCTGCTGATCCTCGGCGCGGGCGGAGTCGGGCTCGCCGCCGCGCGCCTCGCCGAGCCGGTGCTGGGCAAGGCGCCCATCGTCGCCGATTTGGACGCGCGCAAACGCGATGCCGCGAAGCAGGCCGGCGCGAGTGAAGCCATCGATCCTACCGCGCCCGATGCGCGCAAGTCGCTGCTCAAGGCGACCGACGGCGGGGTGGCCGCGGCGATCGACTTCGTCGGCAGCCAGGCCAGCCTCGAATTCGGCATGGGCGCGCTGCGCAAGGGCGGCCGGCTGATCGTGGTCGGGCTGTTCGGCGGCGCGGTCTCGCTCGCGGTGCCAACGCTGCCGCTGCGCGCGATCTCGCTGATCGGCTCCTATGTCGGCTCGCTCGCCGAACTAATCGAGCTGATGGCGCTGGCCCGCGCCGGCAAGCTGGGCGCGATTCCGGTGGAATCGCGCCCGCTGGATCAGGCGCAGCAAACGCTCAACGATCTGCGCGCCGGCCGCGTGGTCGGCCGCGCCGTGCTCCGCCCCTGATCCGCCTCAGGCCGCCGCCAGCGCGGCGAAGCGGCGGCGATGATGGTCGGCGTCGCCGAAGGCGAGGTCGATCATGGTCAGTCGCTTGAAATAGCGCCCGACCACCAGCTCGTCGGTCATTCCCATGCCGCCGTGCAGCTGCACCGCCTCCTGGCCGACCAGGCGCCCGGCGCGTCCGGCCTCCACCTTGGCGGCGGCGGCGAGACGGGCACGCTCGCGCGCATCCTCGGCCGGATCGGCGAGCGCGCGCGCGGCCATCTCGGTCAGCGAGCGGGCGAGTCCGGCCGCCATGTACATGTCGACAAGACGATGTTGCAACACCTGGAAGCTGCCGATCGGCACGCCGAATTGCTTGCGCGTGCGCAGATAGTCCCGCGTGAGCGCGACGAGCGCGTCCATCGCGCCCACCGCCTCGCAAGCCAGCGCCACCAGCGCGCGGTCGCGCGCGCGTTCGAGAAGCGGCCAGGCGCCGCCAACCGGGCCAACCGCCGCGTCCGCGCCGACCGTGACGCCATCGAGCGTGATCTCGGCCGCGCGTAGCCCGTCCGCCGTGGCGTAGCCGCGCACGCCCAGTCCCGCCGCGCCGCGCGGCACGCGGAACAGCGCGAGTCCGGCCGTATCGCGCGACGCCCCGGATATGCGCGCCGAGACCAGCAGCAGCTCGGCCTCCGCGCCGAATGGCACCACGGCCTTGTGTCCGTCGAGGCGATACCCTCCGGGCGCGGGACCTGCCCGCGTCTCGACGTGAGCGAAATCGTAGCGCCCGCGCGGCTCGGCGTGCGCGAGAGCGGCGACCAGCTCGCCGGCGGCGATGCGCGCCGCCTCCGCCGCTCCGGCTTCCACCAGCAGTCCGCCCGCCACCACGCAACTCGCGAGATACGGCTCTGCGACCAGATGCCGGCCGATCCCCTCCATCACGATTCCCGTCTCGATCGCGCCGCCGCCCACCCCGCCCAGCGCCTCGTCGATGCCGATGCCCAGCCAGCCCAGCTCGGCGATCCGGGACCACATCGCCCGGTCGAGACCGTCGGGCCGGGAATGTCCGGCGCGTCCCGGCCGGCGATATTCCTTGGCCAGGAAGCGCTCGACGCTGTCGGCGAGCAGCTTCTGCTCCTCGGTGCTGCGCAGCTCCATGTTCAGAAGCCCAGCACCTGCTTGGCGACGATATTGCGCTGGATTTCGTTCGACCCGCCATAGATCGAGGTCTTGCGCCAGTTGAAATAGTGCGGCGCCACGGGCGGCGCGTAGTCGGGTCCGATGGGCTCGCCGTTCCAGCCCGGCTACGCGCCGCCCGTGGCGCCGCACAATTTCAACTGGCGCAAGACCTCGATCTATGGCGGGTCGAACG
>JASHSH010000254.1 GCA_030040955.1 Rhodospirillales bacterium | reverse complement strand
CTTGGCCGGCGAGGGTGCCGCCGTTCTCGTCAACGATGTCAACCAGGCCGGCGGCGAGCGGGTCGCGCGCGAGATCGGCGAGGCCGGCGGCAAGGCCCGCTTCCAGCGCGCCGATGTTTCCCGCGACGCCGAGATGGGGGCGCTGGTCAAGGGCGCGCTCGACGCGTTCGGCCGTCTCGATATCTTCGTCAACAATGCCGGCATCACCCACCGCCCCGCGCCGCTCGAATCGGTCGACGAGGCGCAGTTCGACCGCATCTATGCGGTCAATGTGAAGTCGGTGTATCTGAGCGCGCGCCACGCGGTGCCGGTGTTCAAGAAGGCCGGGCGAGGCGCGATCCTCAACATCGCCTCGACCGCGGGCGTACGCCCGCGGCCCGGGCTCACCTGGTACAACGGCAGCAAGGGCGCGCTGATCACGCTCACCCGCTCGATGGCGGCCGAGCTGGCGCCCGCCAAGATCCGGGTGAACGCGATCAATCCGGTGGCGGGCGAGACGCCGCTGCTCGCCGAATTCATGGGCGGCGCCGACACGCCGGAAGCGCGTGCGCGCTTCATCGCCACCATCCCGCTGGGCCGGCTGAGCACGCCCGCCGACATCGCCAACGCCGCGCTCTTCCTGGTCTCTGACCAGGCCGAGTTCATCACCGGCGTGTGTCTGGAGGTCGACGGCGGCCGCTGCGTCTGAGCGCGGCCGGGCGGCTTAGGCCGCGAATTCCTTGCGGATCGCTTGGGTGTGTTCGCCGATTCGGGGCACGCGGCCGATGTGCGGCTCGATCCCGGCGCGGCGGGCGGGCGGTGCGGGCACCTCGACCGGACCGGTCTCGGTCGGAATCGCCACCCGGCGCAGATGCGGGTGCCGCGCGAGATCCTCGGGCGCGCCGAGAATCCCGTAAGCGATGTCGGCGGCATCGAGCCTAGCCGCCACCTCATCGCGCGTGAGCGGGGCAAAAACCGCCTCCATGATCGCTTCCAGCGCGTCGCGATTGCGCACCCGGGCCGGATTGTCGGCGAAGCGCGGGTCGGTCGCGAGCTCGGGCCGGCCGAGCACAGCGGCGCAAAGCGTGCGCCACTCGCGCTCGTTCTGGATCGACAGCAGCACCTGTCCTCCGCCGCCGGTGCGGAACACGCCATAAGGCGCGATCGAGGGATGCCGAAGGCCGACGCGCTGGGGCGGCATGCCGCCCTCCGTCTGCACCAGCGGCACCGCCATCAGCTCGGCGGTGGAATCGAACAGCGAGATCGAGATCGCGGCGCCCTCGCCGGTGCGCTCGCGCGTATACAAGGCCTGGAGGATCGCAGCGTGCGCGTTGAGCCCGGTGCCGATATCGACGATCGAGACTCCGACGCGGCCCGGCCCCTCGGGCGCGCCGGTGATCGAGGCGAGTCCCGCCTCGGCCTGGATCAGCAGGTCGTAGGCCTTGCGCGCGCGATACGGGCCTTCTTCGCCATAGCCCGAAATCGAGCAGGCGATCAGGCGGGGATTGCGCGCCCGCATCGCGGCGACGCCGAGACCCGCGCGTTCGGCCGCGCCCGCCGCGAGGTTGACGATATAGACATCGGCGCGCTCGATGATGCGCGTGAGCAGTGCGGAGTCCTCGGCCTTCTTGATGTCGAGAACGATCGATTCCTTGCCCCGATTCAGCCAGACGAAGTAGCTGCTCTGGCCCTTCGCCGCGCGGTCGAACCCGCGCGCGAAGTCGCCTTCCGCGCGCTCGACCTTGATCACCCGCGCGCCGGCATCGGCCAGGCGGCAGGAGCACAACGGCGCGGCCACCGCCTGCTCCAGGCTGACGACGAGCACTCCTTCCAGGGGAAGCATGGCCCCGTTTGATCGCGCGAACCGCGCTCCGGGTCAAGATCGCGGCTAGGCCGCGAACTGAATCAGCAGGTCCTTGGTATCGACCTGGCTGCCGGCCGCGGCGACCACCTTTTCCACCGTCGCCGCGCGCTCGGCGAAGATGGTGGTCTCCATCTTCATCGCCTCCAGCGCGACCAGGGCGTCGCCGCGCTCCACCTTCTGCCCCGACTGGACCAGGACCGCGGTAACCACACCCGGCATCGGCGCCCCCACATGCTTGGGATTGCCCTCCTCGGCCTTCGGATGCGGGGGGCGCGATGGCGCGATGGCGCGGTCGGCCACCTTGACCGTGCGCGGCTGGCCGTTCAGCTCGAAGAACACGGTACGCTGGCCGGCCTCATCGGCGTCGCTGGTGGCCAGATAGCGGATCAGCAGCGTCTTGCCCTTCTCGATGTCGACCGCGATCTCGTCGTTCGGCTGCATGCCGTAGAGGAACACCGGCGTCGGCAGGACCGAGACATCGCCATGGACGCGGCGACGCGCCGCAAACTCCGCGAACACCTTGGGATACATCAGCCAGGAAGCGAGATCGTTGTCGTCGACCTGGCGGCCCACCTTGCGCGCCGCGGCCTCGCGCTCCTTCTCCAGATCGACCGGCGGAAGCACGGCGCCCGGCCGGTCGGACAGCGGCGGCGCCCCCTTCAGAACCTTGCGCTGAAGCTGGGCGGGAAAGCCGCCGGGCGGCTGGCCGATATCGCCGCGGAACAGCGAGACCACCGATTCGGGAAAATTGATCTCCTTGCCCGGATTCGCCACATCCTGCGAGGTCAGCCCGCTGGTGACCATCAGCAAGGCCATGTCGCCGACCACCTTCGAGGTCGGCGTGACCTTGACGATATCGCCGAACATCCGGTTCACGTCGGCGTAACGCCCGCACACCTCGCTCCAACGGTCCTCGATGCCGAGCGCGCGCGCCTGTTCCAGCAGGTTGGTGTACTGGCCGCCCGGCATCTCGTGGCGATAGACGTCGGAGCTGCCGGGGCGCACGTCGCTCTCGAAGGCGACGTAATTGTCGCGCACCTCGGCCCAGTAGCGGTCGATCTGGGCCAGCGCCTGCGGATCGAGGTCGGGATCGCGGCGCCCGTAGCGCAGCGCCGCGCAGATCGAGCCCAGGCTGGGCTGCGAGGTGCAGCCGCTCATCGAATCCATCGCCGCGTCGACGGCGTCCACGCCGGCATCGACCGCGGCCAGCACCGAGGCCGCCGCGATGCCGCTGGTGTCGTGGGTATGGAAGTGGATCGGAATGCCGATCTCCTGCTTGAGCGCGGAGACCAGCATCTTGGCCGCCAGCGGCTTGCACAGGCCGGCCATGTCCTTGATGCCGAGGATATGCGCCCCGGCCGCCTCCAGCTCGCGGGCCAGCGTCACATAGTATTTGAGGTCGTATTTCGGCCGGTTGGGATCGGCGAGGTCGCCGGTATAGCAGATCGCCGCTTCGCACAGCTTGCCCGCGTCGCGCACCGCGTCGATGGCAACCCGCATATTCTCGACCCAGTTGAGCGAATCGAACACCCGGAACAGATCGACCCCGACCGCGGCGGCGCGCTCGACGAAGAACTTCACCACATTGTCCGGATAGTTGGTGTAGCCGACCGCGTTGGACGCGCGCAGCAGCATCTGGAGCAGCAGGTTCGGCATCGCCTCGCGGAAGCGCGCGAGCCGCTCCCACGGGTCCTCGTGGAGGAACCGCATCGCCACGTCGAAGGTCGCGCCGCCCCAGCATTCGACCGAGAACAGGCCGGAGAGCAGCCGCGCATAGGCCGGCGCGATTTGCAGCATGTCGCGTTCGCGCATGCGGGTGGCAAGCAGCGACTGGTGCGCGTCGCGGAAGGTGGTGTCGGTGACCAGCACGCGCTGTTGCTTCCGCATCCATTCGGCGAAGCCGGTCGGGCCCAGCTCGTCGAGCAATTGGCGGGTACCCGGCGGCACCGCGTAGGGCAGGTTCTCGGGACGGCGCGGCGAGCGCAGCACGCGCGGCCGGGCCCGGCCCTTGACCTCGGCATTGCCGTTGACGATCACCTCGCCGATGAAGCCGAGCAGGCGGGTGGCGCGGTCACGCCGGGGCGTGGCGTGGAACAGCTCGGGCGTGGTGTCGATGAAGCGGGTGGTGTAGGTCGCCGAGCGGAAGGTCGGGTGCGCCAGCACCGATTCCAGAAAGGTGAGGTTGGTGGCGACGCCGGCGATGCGGAACTCGCGCAGCGCGCGGTCGAGGCGATGGATCGCCTCCTCCGCGGTCGGCGCCCAGGCGGTCACCTTCTCGAGAAGCGAGTCGTAATAGCGGGTGACCAGCGCGCCCGAATAGGCGGTGCCGCCGTCGAGCCGGATGCCGAACCCGTTGGCGCCGCGATAGGCGGTGAGCCGGCCGTAGTCGGGGATGAAATTGTTGTTCGGGTCCTCGGTGGTGATGCGGCACTGGACGGCGTTGCCGTTGAGCCGGATGCCATCCTGCGCCGGCACGCCCGATTCCGGCTCGCCGATGCGCGCGCCCTCGGCGATGCGGATCTGCGCCTTCACGATGTCGATGCCGGTGACCATCTCGGTCACCGTGTGCTCGACCTGGACGCGCGGATTGACCTCGATGAAGTAGATCTTGCCGCTGTCGGCATCCATCAGGAATTCGACCGTGCCGGCGTTGAGGTAGCCGACGCGCTTGCCCAGGCGCAGCGCGGCGCCGCACAGCTCCGCGCGCCGCTCCGGCGTCATGTAGGGCGCGGGCGCGCGCTCGACGACCTTCTGATTGCGCCGCTGCACCGAGCAGTCGCGCTCGAACAGGTGGACCAGGTTGCCGTGCCGGTCGCCAAGAATTTGCGCCTCGACATGGCGCGCGCGCACCACCAGTTTCTCGACATAGACCTCGTCGTTGCCGAACGCGGCCTTGGCCTCGCGCCGCGCCGCCAGCATGAGATCGGGCATCTCGGCGGCCGAATTGACGATGCGCATCCCGCGCCCGCCGCCGCCCCAGCTCGCCTTGAGCATCACCGGGAAGCCGATCGCGCCCGCGGCCTCGACCGCGGCCTTGGTATCCTCGGGCAGCGCCTCGGTCGCCGGCATCACGGGCACGCCGGCGGCAACCGCCATCGCGCGCGCCTCCACCTTGTTGCCGAGCACGCGCATCATCTCGGGCGTGGGTCCGATGAACAGGATGCCCGCCTCGGCGCAGGCCTCGGCGAAGGCAGGATTCTCGGCCAGGAACCCGTAGCCCGGATGTATCGCGTCGACCTGCGCCTGGCGGGCGACGCGGATGATCGTAGGGATGTCGAGATAGGCCTCGATCGGGCCCTTGCCCTGGCCGATCAGATAGGCTTCGTCGGCCTTGAAACGATGCAGCGCATAGCGGTCTTCGCGCGAATAGATGGCGACCGTGCCGATGCCCATTTCCGCTGCGGCGCGAAAGACGCGGATCGCGATCTCGCTCCGGTTGGCGACAAGCAGCTTATTGATCTTCTTCGGAGTCTGGCGTGGCGCCCGCTGGCTCATGGCGGCTCCCCTGGCGTCGTGGATGACAGTATTGCACTGCAACATAAGACTGCCAAGCACTAGCGGGACGCAGGAATGGGTTGCCAGTCCGCACGCCTTGGAGGAGTCTCGACGAAACCGTCGCCAGAACGAAATATCCGGGAGGAACGAGATGGCCGAGCAGTCCGCAACCACGATCGCCGCCCGGCTCGACCGGCTGCCGGCCGGCCGCGACATCCGCCGCTTCGTGCTGCTGATCTCGCTCGGCGGTTGCTTCGAGTTCTACGACCTGTTCTTCACCGCCTATGTCGCGCCCGGCCTGATGAAAAGCGGCATCTTCACCGCCACGACCAAGGCCTTTTTCGGCTTCTCCGGCTTCGCGAGCTTCGTCTCCGCCACCTTCGCCGGACTGTTCGTCGGCACGCTGCTGGTGAGCTGGCTGTCCGACCGGTTCGGCCGGCGCACCATCTTCACCTGGTCCCTGCTCTGGTATTCGGCCGGCACGCTGGTGCTCGCCTTCCAGAGCGACGCGGCCAGCATCGATCTGTGGCGCTTCATCGCCAGCATCGGCATCGGGGTCGAGCTCGTGAACCTCGATACCTACGTCTCCGAGATGACGCCCAAGGATCGCCGCGGCGAAGCCTTCGCCTACAATCAATTCATCCTGTTCCTCGCCGTTCCGCTGGCCGCGCTGCTGTGCTGGCTGCTTCTGCCGGTGAACTTCCTCGGCCTCGACGGCTGGCGCTGGGTGGTGATCTTGGGGGCGACCGGCGCGCTCGCGATCTGGTGGATCCGTCTCGGCCTGCCCGAATCCCCGCGCTGGCTCGCCCAGCACGGGCACGCCGAGGAGGCGGATCGCCTTCTCTCCGGCATCGAGCGGAACATCGAGCAGGAGACCGGGGAGAAGCTGCCGGCGCCGATGACGGTGGCGGGCGAAAGCGAGGGCATGCGCGGCTCGTGGTTCGAGATGTGGCGCTGGCCCTACCGCACCCGCACCATCGTGATGTCGCTGTTCAACCTGTTGCAGACCGTGGGCTATTACGGCTTCGCCGCCTGGGTGCCGACCTTGCTGATCGCCAACGGGATCGGCGAGACCAGGTCGCTCGAATACACGTTCATCATCGCCATCGCCAACCCGATCTCGCCGCTGATCGCCACCCGCGTCGCCGACCGGTTCGAGCGCAAGTGGCAGATCGCGCTGGCGGCGCTGTGCATCGCCGTCTTCGGCCTGCTATTCTCGCAGCAGACCACGGCGTTCGGCATCATTGTATTCGGCATCCTGATCACCATGTCGAACAACTGGATGTCGTTCTCGTTCCATGCATACCAGACCGAGCTGTACCCCACGCGCATCCGCGCGCAGGCGGTCGGGTTCGTCTATTCCTGGAGCCGCGTCTCGGCGGTGTTCGTGAGCTTCGTCATCGCCTTCTGCCTCCGCGTCTACGGCACCGGCGGCGTGTTCATCTTCATCGCCGCCTGCATGGTGGGGGTGGCGCTGGTGGTCGGACTCGGCGGTCCGCGCACCTCGCGCCTGCGCCTCGAAGCGGTGGCGCCGTGAGCGATCTGCCGCGCGCGGTCGAGATATTCGAGGAGGGCCCGCGCGAAGGTTTCCAAATTGAGCCCGGCCCGATCGCGACTTCGCGCAAGGTCGAGCTGATCGAGGCGCTGTCCGCGACCGGCCTGGGCTCGATTCAGGTCTGCTCCTTCGTCAATCCCGCCCGGGTTCCGGGCATGGCGGACGCCGATGCGGTGGTGGATGCGCTGCGCCCGCGTCCGGGCCTGCGCTACCGGGCGCTGTGGCTAAACGAGAAGGGGCTGCAACGCGCACTCGGCCACGGCGAGACGCTTTCGCTCGCCGGGATGATCGTGCTGTCGGCCTCCGAGCCATTCCTGATGCGCAACCAGAACCGCACCATCGCCGACAACCTGCGCGAGCAGAGGGCGCAGATCGGCGTCTATCGCCGCCACGGCATCCCGGTCGAGCGGATCCTGGTGATGGCGGCGTTCGGCTGCAATTTCGCCGGCGACATCGCATTGGAATCCGTGCTGGAGACCGTGCGCGACGGCATCGATCTGGTCGCCGAGGAAGGCGTCGCGGTCGAGACGATTTCGCTCGCCGACACCATGGCCTGGGCGACGCCGCGCTCGATCAAGCGGGTGGTCGGCGCGGTGCGCGAGCGGTGGCCGACCCACCGGATCAGCCTGCATCTGCACGACACCCGCGGGCTCGGCCTCGCCAATGCCTATGCCGGGCTGGAGATGGGAATCGACAGCTTCGATTCGTCGGTTGCCGGTCTCGGCGGCTGCCCCTTTGCCGGCCACAAGGGTGCGGCCGGCAACGTATGCACCGAGGACCTGGTGTTCCTGTGCGAGGAGATGGGCATCCGCACCGGCATCGATCTGGAACGGCTGATCGACGCGGCCCAGCTCGCCGAGGAGATCGTCGGTCATCCGCTGCCCGGGTCGGTGATGCGCGGCGGCTCGCTGCGCCGGTTCCGCGCGCCGGCCTGAGTCGGAATGAACGAGCGGAACGAAGCGGGCCCCGCGCCGCTTGCCGGGCTGCGGGTGCTGGAGTTCACCCAGACGGTGATGGGACCGAGCGCGGGTCTGGTGCTCGCCGATCTCGGCGCCGACGTGATCAAGGTCGAGCCGGCGCCGCGCGGCGATCCCACGCGCACGCTTACCGGCTTCGCGGCTGGCTTCTTCGGCTTCTACAACCGTAACAAACGCAGCCTCGCGGTCGACCTCAAGCGGGCGGCGGGCAAGGAGGTGGCGCACAGGCTCGCGCTCCGCGCCGACGTGATCGTCGAGAATTTCGCACCCGAAACGATGCGGCGGCTGGGCTGCGACTATGATGCGCTCGCCGCCAACAACCAAAGATTGATTTACTGCGAATTGAAGGGATTTCTGGCCGGCCCGAACGCGGACGACCCCGCGCTGGACGAGGTCGTGCAGTACCGCAGCGGTCTCGCCTACATGACCGGCCCGCCCGGTCAGCCGATGCGCGCCGGCGCGTCCATCGTCGATATCATGGGCGGCATGTTCGGCGTGGTCGGCATCCTCGCCGCGCTGCGCGAGCGCGACCGCACCGGGCGCGGCCAGTTGGTGCGCAGCGCCCTGTTCGAGTCCTCGGTGTTCCTGATGGGACAGCACATGGCCGCGGGAGCCATCCTGGGCGAGACCGTGCCGCCGATGCCGGCGCGCCGCGGCGTGTGGGGAATCTACCAGCCGTTCCGCGCCGCCGACGGCGAGCTCGTGTTCATCGCCGTGACCTCCGATGCGCAATGGGCGCGATTCTGCGAAGCCTTCGCCCGGCCCGACTTGCTTGCGGATCCACGCCTCGCCACCAATGCCAGCCGCGCCGCGGCGAATTCCTGGTTCGCGCCGATCATCGCGGAGATCGTCTCCCGCCTCCCGCGCGCCGAGTTGATCGAGCGCCTGCGCGCGGCCAATGTGCCTTGCGCACCCGTCGCGCGGATCGAGGATCTGCCCGCCGACCCGCAGTTGGCGGAGGGTGGTGGATTGGTCGAGGTAGAACTGCCCGGCGGCGCACGGGCGAGCCTGCCGCGTCTGCCGCTCGAAATGTCCGGCGCCAAGACGGGATTGCGCCGCGAGGCGCCGCGCCTGGGCGAGCACAGCCGCGAGATCCTGACAGAATGCGGACTCGGCGCGGTGGAGATCGACGCGCTGATCGCCGGCGGCACCGTGACGGCGGCGTAGGCGTCGCGCGATGGCCGCATCGATGCTCCG
Source organism: Rhodospirillales bacterium (assembly GCA_030040955.1). GTDB lineage: Bacteria > Pseudomonadota > Alphaproteobacteria > Rhodospirillales > Magnetospirillaceae > JASHSH01. The sequence goes on along the minus strand of JASHSH010000254.1, from coordinate 6,860 downwards.
GCGAAAGTTGATCGCGCGATGATGGGGGATCGGACGACCACGGTCATGCGGCAGGCCTGCGCCGAGGCGCGGCGCTGGCTGGGCGCGACCGCGCCGAATCCCCCGGTCGGCGCCGCCGCGCTCGACGAGGGCGGAAATGTACTCGCGATTGCCGCGCACCGGCGCGCCGGCGAGCCTCATGCGGAAGTGCTCGCCCTCGACGTCTGCCGCTCGCGCGGCCTCCTCGATCGGGTGCGCTCGCTCGTCGTCACCCTCGAGCCCTGCAATCATCACGGTCGGACGCCGCCCTGCACGCAGGCGATACTCGAAGCGGGCATCCGCTCGGTGTATGTCGGCACGCGCGATCCAAATCCACGGGTGGCGGGCGGCGGCATCGAGCGGCTGCGCGCCGCCGGCGTGGAGGCGACGGTCGGCCTGGCCGAAGAAGAATGCCGCCAGCTCATCCACGCGTTCGCCTACAGCGTGACGCAGGGCCGGCCCTGGGTCACCGTGAAGCGGGCGTTCGCCCGCGAAGGCTCGATGATCCCGCCCGCCGGGCAAGCGACCTTCACCGCCGAATCCTCGCTGCTGCTCGCGCACCGGCTGCGCAAGAAATCCGACGCTATCCTGACCGGAAGCGGGACGATCCTTGCCGACAACCCGCAATTCACCGTGCGGCGCCTCGCCGACCATCCAGGCAAGCGGCGCTGGCTCGCCATCCTGGATCGACGCCGCCGGGTGCCCGAGGAGTATCTGGCCGCCGCCAAGGAGCGCGGCCTCGACCCGCTGGTCTACGATGACCTCGACGCGGCCCTTGTCGATCTGCACCGACGCAGCGCGCAGGATGTGCTCGTCGAGGCCGGGCCGTCCCTTTCGGATTCGGTGCTGGCGCGGGTCGACTGGTGCCTCGCGGTCGATATTCACCAGGACGGCGAGGCGCGCGGCATCGATCTGGTCGATTGGCGCTTCAACCCGGCGGCGCGAATTCCGTTCGACATTGATTCTTTCGACCCGGAAGCCATATTGCCAACGTAAATTGACCGGCGGCGAGTTTCCATGGCGGTGATGCAGACGGCGAAATCCAAGCTCCCGACGCGGTTCGGCGAATTCGAGGTACGCATCTTCCGCGATGAGGCGGGGCTTGAGCACATGGCGGTGACCGCCGGCCGGCCCAAGGACGGCTGCCTCGTGCGCGTCCATTCCGAGTGCGCCACCGGAGATATCCTCGGTTCGTTGCGCTGCGACTGCGGCGATCAGCTGGCGGAATCGCTGCGCATGATCGCCGAGGCCGGCGAGGGTGCGGTGATCTATTTGCGCGGACACGAGGGCCGCGGCATTGGCCTGGGTCCGAAGATCGCGGCCTACGCGCTCCAGGACCGCGGCCTGGATACGGTGGAGGCCAATCGCTATCTCGGCTTCCCGGCCGATCCGCGCAATTATGACGTAGCCGTCGAGATATTGCGCGCGCTGGGGCTCGGCCGCGTGCGCCTGATCACCAACAATCCGGTCAAGATCGCGGCGCTCGCGCAAGGCGGCCTCGAAATCTTGGAGCGGGTGCCGCTGTGGACGCGCGGCAATTCGCACAACCGCCGCTATATCGAGACCAAGAAGATGGCGATGGGCCATCTGCCGGCGGAGCGGCACGCACCGCCGGCGAAGAGGCGCGCGAAGGAGCGTTCGTGACCGAGGAGCTCTTTCGCGCCGATCATTATCTCCGCCGCGGCGACGCCGCGGTCACCGCGGCGGATGCGCGGGGCATCCAGCTCGACCGCACGGTGTTCTATGTGACCGGCGGCGGCCAGCCGGGCGATAGCGGAGCGCTGCTGCTCGCCGACGGGAGGTCCTTGCGCATCGCGGACACGCGCAAGGGAGAGGCGCCGGGCGAAATCCTGCACATTCCGGAGCCGGGCGCGGGGCTTCCCGCGATCGGTGAACGGGTCGCGGCCGAGATCGATTGGGAGCGGCGGTACCGCCACATGCGCGTCCATACCTGTCTGCACCTGCTTTCCGCGGTGATCCCGGCCGGCGTCACCGGCGGCCAGGTTGGCGACGGCAAGGGTAGGCTCGATTTCGACACACAGGAATCGCTCGACAAGGACCGCATCGCGGAGCGGCTGAATCGGCTGATCGAAGAGGACCATGCGGTCGGGGTGCGGTGGATCACCGACGCGGAGCTGGCGGCGAAACCCGAACTGGTGCGCACCATGTCGGTCAAGCCGCCGATGGGGCTCGGCCGGGTACGCCTGCTCGAGATCGAAGGGGTCGATCTGCAACCCTGCGGCGGCACGCATGTCGCGCGCACCGGCGAGATCGGCCGCGTGCTCGTCACCAAGATCGAAAGCAAGGGCCAGCGCAACCGCCGCGTCGCGATCGCGCTGGCGGATCAGCAATAGGGACGTCGCAAACCATGCGATTGACGGATAGGGGATAAATGCCCTATCGGTAGCCGATGCGGGGCGACGAGTTCCTGCGCAAGGTGAAACGAGCGGCGGATCGCATGGGCCTTTCGTATGAATTCGACCAGACGCGGGGGAAAGGCAGTCACGGTACCCTGCGGCTGGGTGGGCGGAAGACGATCGTCAAGGATCGCAAGAAGGAAATCGGTGAAGGCTTGCTTGCCGCGATGCTGAAGCAGCTCGGACTGACGAAGCGAGATCTGAATGACTAAGGTGGGTGTCGCTGGCAAGGGAATGTCTTCGATGTGGAAGGGCTTCGCCTATCCTGCGCGCCTCTCGCGTGGACGCGACGGACGGCATACGGTCCGCTTCGCCGATTTGCCCGAGGCGCTGACCGACGGCGCGACCGAGCGCGAGGCGCGCGAGGAGGCCGCCGATTGCCTGAACGAGGCGATCGCCGCCCGCCTGCGTGATGGGGAGGAGATTCCCTTTCCGTCCGATCGGCTGCTGTCTTCGGGGCGGCGCTGGTGGCCCGTGGCCGTGGCTCCCGAGCTGGCGTTGAAGGTAGCGCTACGCAGAGCGCTCCGCGAGTCCAGGCGCAAGGTCGCCGACCTGGCACGGCTCATGGCGATCGACCATAAAGAGGCGCGGCGCATGCTGGACCCGCGAGAGGCCACCAAACTGCCACGGCTGGCCCGCGCCTTGGACCTGCTCGGCTACGGTATTTCCGTGTCCGTCTTCGATCGCCGACGCCGGAACGTCGCCTATCGGCCGGTCCCGTCGCGTGCGACACGCGCTCGCGCGGTCGCCTAGGTATCACGCGCCTCAGTCGTAGCGGACCTTCACGCTCCGCCCGCTCTTGAGTGACTCGCCGGCCGCGTTGGCCAGGATCAACGCCCGGCGGCCATCCTCGAAATCGACCGACGGCTTCTCTCCCTTCCGCACCACGGTGATGAATTCGTCGAGCTCGTCGAGATAGGCCTTCGTGTAGCGCTCGATGAAGAAGTGGAGCAGCGGCGCCTTCGCGCCGGTGATCTTGGCGTTGGCGCGGGTCAACGTGCTCGCGCGCAAATTATCCGATTGCGCCATACCCTTGGCGCCGAACGCCTCGACCCGCTGGTCGTAGCCGTAGACGGCGCGGCGCGAGACGTTGATATGCACCAGCGCGCCCGACTTCGCCTTCATCACCACCATGGCGGTGTCCACATCGTCGAGCTTGCCGACCTCGGGATCGACGCGGACGCTGCCGGTGGCGAACACTTCGACCGGCTCCTCGCCCAGGATGAACCGCGACAGATCGAAGTCGTGGATCACCATGTCGCGGAAGATGCCGCCCGAGACCTTGAGATAGGAGACCGGCGCCAGCCCCGGATCGCGGCTGGTGATGACGAGCAGCTCGAGCGGGCCGATCTCGCCCTTGTGCACCGCCTCGCGCACCGCCCGATGCGACGGGTCGTAGCGCCGGTTGAATCCAATCTGCACCGGAACGCCGGTGCCGGCGATGGCCTTGCGGCAGTGCTCGACGCGCTTGATGTCGAGGTCAATCGGCTTCTCGCATAGCACCGGCACGCCCGCCTTGGCGGATGCAGTGATCAGATCGACATGGGTGTTGGTCGAGGAAGCGATCAGCACCGCATCGACGCCCTCGAGCGCCGCCGCCACGCTGTCCACCGGCTTGGCGCCGTTGGCGCGCGCCACCTTCTCGGCGGAGGGCCGGTGCACGTCGTAGACATGGACCAGCGAGGCCCGCTCGTGCCGCGCGATATTGCGGGCATGCATCGCGCCGATGCGCCCCGCCCCGAACAGCGCGAATTTGACCATTGCCTCCTCCCGATTTTATGTCTCGATTCCACCGCCGCGGCCGCGGCCCGCGGCTGTGGGCAGCACTTTTGTTGCGTTTTCGATTTCGTGTCAAACGGGGTTGCACTAGAGTCCGCGAGACGCGCCGAACGGACCGACAAGAACGGCGGCGGCGCCAGGGAGGGATGTCGATGAAGACGGTGCGGCTCACGATGGCGCAAGCTCTCGTGCGCTATCTGATCGCCCAGCGCACGCTGATCGACGGGCGCGAGGCTCCGCTGTTCGCGGGCGTGTTCGCCATATTCGGCCACGGCAACGTCACCTGCCTGGGCGAAGCGCTGGAAGCCGTCAGGGACCAGCTGCCGACTTGGCGCGGCCAGAACGAACAGTCGATGGCGCTGGCCGGCGTCGCTTTCGCCAAGGCCAAGCGGCGGCGCCAGATCATGGTGGCGGCCAGCTCGATCGGGCCGGGCGCGGCCAACATGGTCACCGCCGCCGGGGTCGCGCATTCCAATCGCCTACCGATCCTCCTGCTTTCCGGCGACACCTTCGCCAACCGGGTCCCCGATCCCGTGCTCCAGCAGGTCGAGCATTTCGGCAATCCGACGATTACCGTGAACGACGCGTTCCGCGCCGTCACCCGCTACTGGGACCGAATCGTTCGGCCCGAGCAGATTCTCTCCTCGCTGCCGCAGGCGGTGGCAGCCATGCTCGACCCGGCCGATTGCGGCCCGGCGTTCCTCGGGCTCGCGCAGGATGTGCAGGCCGAGGCCTACGACTATCCGGCCGCATTCTTCGCGCCCCGGCTGCACCGCGTGCCGCGCCCGCGGCCCGATGTCGAGCAGCTGGTCGAGGCGGCGGCCCTGATCAAGAAAGCGAAGAGGCCGCTGCTGATCGCCGGCGGCGGCGTTCATTACGCGCTCGCCACCGAAACACTCGCCGCCTTCGCCGAGCGCCACGGAATGCCGGTCGCCGAAACCATCGCCGGCCGCGCCGCGTTGCCGCATGACCATCCCAACAATGTCGGGCCGATCGGCGTGATCGGCAGCGCTTCGGCGAATGCGCTGGCCGCCGAGACGGACCTTGTACTCGCCGTGGGCACACGGTTGCAGGACTTCTCGACCGGCTCCTGGTCCGCCTTCGCCAATCCGGATTTGCGCATCGTCGCGCTGAACGCGGCCCGCTTCGACGCGGTCAAGCATCGCGCGCATGCCGTGGTCGGCGACGCCGGCGCCGGGCTCGAGGAATTGTCGGCCGCGCTGGGCGGCTGGAAGGCGCCCAAGCCCTGGGCCGACTTGGGGCGCAAGGAGTATGCCGGCTGGAACAAGCTGGTCGGCCAGCTCACCGCACCCTCCAACGCCGATCCGCCGAGCTACGCCCAGGTGGTCGGCGCGATCAACCGCATCTGCGGGCCCACCGATCTCGCGCTCACCGCGGCCGGCGGCCTGCCCGGCGAACTCTGCAAGAACTGGCGGGCGAAGACGGTCGGCACATTCGACTGCGAGTTCGGCTTCAGCTGCATGGGCTACGAAATCAGTGGCGCCTGGGGCGCGAAGATGGCGAATCCCGAGCGCGAGGTGATCGCCTTCGTCGGCGACGGCTCGTATCTGATGATGAATTCGGACATCTACAGCTCGGTGCTGACCGGCCACAAGCTGATCGTCGTGGTCTGCGACAATGGCGGCTTCGCGGTGATCAACCGTCTCCAGATCGGCAAGGGCGGCAAGCCGTTCAACAACCTGCTCGCGGATTGCAAGGTCGAGAATCTGGTCGAAGTCGACTTCGCCAATCACGCCGAAAGCATGGGGGCCATCGCCGAACGCGTTGAATCGATCGCCGACCTCGAACGCGCGTTCAAGCGGGCGAAGAAGGCCGACCGCACCACCGTCATCGTCATCAAGGTGAGCGCATATACCTGGACGCCGGGCGATGCCTGGTGGGATGTCGGCGTGCCCGAGGTGAGCCAGCGCGCCGAGGTGCGCGCGGCGCGCGCGGAGCAGGATCAGGGCCGCAAGAAGCAGCGGGCGGGGGTGTAGATGGCCGCCGGACCGATCCGCCTGGGCGTCGCGCCGATCGCCTGGACCAACAGCGATCTGCCCGAACTGGGCGGCGACACTTCGCTGGAGACCTGCTTGCGCGAGAGCCGCGCGGCCGGCTTTTCGGGCACCGAGACCGGGGTCAAGTTCCCGATGGACGCGAAGACCCTCGGCCCGATCCTCAAGAGCCACAAGCTCAAGCTCGTCTCCGGATGGTTCTCGGGCCGTCTGCTCGAACTCTCCGTCGCCGAGGAGAAGAAGCGCATCGAAGGCCAGCTCGACACCTTCGGCAGGCTGGAGGCTCCGGTCCTGGTCTATGCCGAGACCACCGGCACCGTGCAGGACAAGCGCGACGTGCCTGTAAGCGCGCGGCCCCGCCTGCCGGCGGAGAAGTTCAAGCCGCTCGGCGATAAGATGACCGAGCTGGCCGAGTTCATGCTTAAGCGCGGCGTGCGGCTCGCCTATCACCATCATATGGGCACGGTGGTGGAGACCGACGAGGAAATCGACCGGCTGATGGCGGCAACCGGTCCGGCGGTCGGATTGCTGATCGACACCGGGCATTCGGCCTATGCGGGCGGGGATTGGATCGCGGTGACCCAGCGGCACGGTGCGCGCGTTGTCCATGTACATTGCAAGGACGTGCGCT
>JASHSH010000253.1 GCA_030040955.1 Rhodospirillales bacterium | reverse complement strand
AGCGCGTCGACGCCCGCCCGCCAGGAGATTTCCGCCGGCGCGCAGCCCAACGCCGCCACCGCATTGCCGAGGCGCGCCCCGTCGACATGCAGGCCGAGTCTGTGCCGCCGCGCCACCGCCGCGATGGCGGCGATCTCGGCCGGGCGATAGATCGTGCCCGCCTCGGTGCTCTGGCTGAGGCTGATCGCGGCCGGCTGCGCATGGTGCTGCACGCCCGCGCCGGCGATCGCTCCTTCCAGCGTCTCCGGCGTCAGCTTGCCGTCGGCGCCGGGTAGCCCGATCAGCTTGGCCCCGCCGGTGAAGAACTCGGGCGCGCCGCATTCGTCCTCGGCGATATGCGCGCCCGCGTGGCAGTAGATCACGCCCCAGGGCGGGCTGAGCGCGGCCAGCGCCAGCGAGTTGGCGGCGGTGCCGGTGGCGACCGGGAACACCGCGACCTCGTGCTCGAACAGCTCGGCGAACCGCTGGCTCAGCCGCTGCGTGATCGCGTCAGCCCCGTAGGACGAAGCGCTGCCCGCGTTGGCGGCCGCCAAGGCGGCGAGGATGGCCGGCGAGGCCGGGGCCGTGTTGTCGCTGCGGAAGTCCATCGCGGCCGTGCATACACAGGCCGGGCGCCCGCGTCCATAGGCTTGAGGGGCATCGCCCCGCCTCCTATTCTCGGCCCCGAAGCTCTCTGGGGCGAGCGCATGGACGGCAGGGCGCGCGTATTTTCGGGCATCTATCCGATGCTCTACGCCTTCTTCAACCGCGCGGGCACGCTGGACCGCGGCGCGATCGCGCGCCAGGTCGAGGGCTGCGTCGGGCGCGGCGCCGACGGCATCGCCGTGCTCGGCCTGGCCACCGAGACGGCCAAGCTCTCGCCGGCCGAACGCCGCCAGCTGGTCGAATGGGTGGGCGACGATCTGAAGGGAAGGGTGCCGTTCGCGGTCACCGTGTTCGGCGCCTCACCCTACGAGCAGATGGAGGCGGTGGAGCATGCGGTGGCTCACGGCGCCGGCTTCGTCGTTCTCCAGCCGCCGCCCGAGCGGCCGATCGAGGAGGCCGAGCTGGCGCGCTTCTTCGCCAAGGTGATCGAGTCCTCGCCGGTGCCGGTCGCCATCCAGAACGCGCCCGAATATCTCGGCGTCGGACTGAGCGGCGGCGCCATCGCCGCGCTCAACAAGGCGAATTCGAGATTTTCGGTGCTCAAATGCGAGGCGCCGTCCACCGCCATCTCCCGTCTGATCGGCGAGACCGCGGACCGGCTCGACGTGTTCCAGGGCCGCGGCGGCCTCGAGCTGCTCGACAATCTGCGCGCCGGCTGCGCGGGCGCGATGCCGGCGCCGGAATGCTTCGACCTCCTCGTCGATGCCTATGACGCGCTTCGCCGCGGCGAGGAGGGCGAGGCCGAGCGCCACTATGCCCGCGCGCTGCCGGCGATCGTGTTCGTCACCCAGTCGATCGAGCACATCGTCTGCTACGGCAAACGGCTCACCGCCCTGCGCTTCGGCCTGGGCACGGTGCGCGACCGCGCCCCGTTCCTGGCGCCCACGCCGTTCGGCATCGCCGCGATCGAGCGCTACGCCGCCCGGCTCGGACCCGTCCCGGAGAAGTGAAGGATGATGCTCGCCCATCTCGGCAAACGGCCGCGCGTCGATGCCTCGGCCTTTGTCGCGCCCAACGCGCTCTTGTGCGGCGATATCGAGATCGGGCCCGGCTGCCGCATCCTGTTCGGCGCGCAGATCGTCGCCGAGGGCGGGTCGATCTCGATCGGGCGCGAATGCATCGTGATGGAGAACGCGGTGCTGCGCGCGACCGCCCGACACAGCTTGCGCATCGGCGACAATTGCCTGGTCGGACCGAATGCGCATCTGGTCGGCTGCGCGCTCGACGACCAGGTGTTCATTGCCACCGGCGCGGCGATCTTCCACGGCGCCCGGCTGGGCAAGGGCGCCGAGGTGCGGATCAACGGCGTGGTGCATCTGCGCACGCGGCTGGAACCCGGCGCCGAGGTGCCGATCGGCTGGGTCGCGGTCGGCGATCCGGCGTGCATCCTGCCGCCCGACCGCCACGACGAAATCTGGGCGATCCAGCAGCCGCTCGACTTCCCGCTCACCGCCTACGGCATCGACCGCGCCGAAGCGGACATGGTGAAGATCACCCGCTCGGTCGCCGCCGCGCTCGCCTCGCATCTCGACGACAGCCGAGTCGATTGAGCGCATGGCGGAGGGCGCGCGTCCCGTGACGGCCGGGGCCGTCGCCGCCCTGGTGCTGCTGGCCATCGTCTGGGGCGGGTCGATCCCGGCCACCAAGCTCGGGCTGGCCGACTTCTCGCCCATCGCGCTGACCGCGCTGCGCTACCTGGCCGCGGCGCCGCTGTTCGCCGCCCTCGTGGCTCGCCGGCCGATCCCGCGGGTGCGGCACCTCGTCGCGATGGCGGCGGTCGGTCTGCTGGGCGTCGGCGTCGGCCAGCTTTCGCAGACGCTCGGGGTCGCGCGCAGTTCGGCCGCGGTCGCCACCGTGATCTCGGCGACCATCCCGGGCTTCGTCGTGCTCCTCGCCGCGATCCGCCTGCACCAGCCGATCCGCGCCGTTCAGGCGCTCGGACTGGCCGGCGCCTTCGCCGGCGTCGGCGTCGTCGTGTTCGGCGGCAGCGGCGGGGACGCGCTCGCCGGCAACGGCATCCTCGGCGACGCGTTGGTGCTGCTGTCCTCGGTCGCGGTCGCGGCCTATTACGTGCTTGGCGCCGAACTGGTGCGGAGGCATGGCGCGCTGACCGTCGCCGCCTGGTCGAATCTCGGCGGCGCGCTCGCCATGATCCCGGTGCTGGCCTGGGACTGGAGCCGAGTAGCACCCGCCGCGCCTGGCGCGCGAGGGATCGGCGTGGTGATCTATCTCGCCCTGCTGGTCACGGTGGCCGGTACCTGGGTGTGGCTGCGCGCGCTCGACCGCATGCCCGCGCGCATCGCCGCCTCGCTGCAATATCTCCAGCCGCTGGTCGGCGTGGCGGCCTCCGCCGCGCTGTTCGGCGATCCGATCGGGCTGTGGTTCGCCGTCGGCACCGCGATCGTGCTGGCCGGAATCGCGCTCGGCACGCTGCCCGCGCCCGCGCGCTCGCCATCTCGCCTCGGCTGATGCTGTTCGACGAGCCGACCTCGGCGCTCGATCCCGAGCTGGTCGCCGAAGTGATCGACAATCCGCGCCACGAGCGCGCGCGACGCTTCCTGCGCCTGGTCGAGCACGACGCGGCGGCGATTGCGGCGGAGGAGTGAAGGAGCGGCGCGGGCCGGGATTAGTGGCGGGAGTGACGGGGCTCGAACCCGCGACCTTCGGCGTGACAGGCCGACGCTCTAACCAACTGAGCTACACCCCCGCGGGGAGGCGGTTCTATAGCAGACGGGGTAGGGGGGCGCAAGGCAACGGGACCGCCGTGGCGGCAGCGGAATCGCGGCGCCCGCACTCACTTCCCGTCGTGCCAGAAGCGGCGCAATTTCTCCGCCGCGCGGCGCTCCGAATCGGCCTCGGCGAGCAATTTCGGCACCCGGCCGGCATGCCAGCCGATGATCTTGCCCGCGCTCAGGATCAGCGCCGGATCGCGCGCGCCCTCGGCATGGTCGCGCAGCAGTCGGGCGGCGACCGCGATGTCGTTGAGCAGCCCGAGATGGTCCTGCAAACGGGCCAGCGTCTGCACCAGCCGCTTGGCCTTGCGCTTGGGGAACAGGGAGGCGAAGAACTCCATCGCGTAGCGCAGCCGCTTGACCCGGATGCGCGCGCGGTGGCGGCGCTCCTCGTCGAGCGAGGCCAGTCCGCGCAGCGACTTGCGCGCCGAGCGGTCGAGCCGGTCGAGCAGCGCGGCGGCGAAGATCGTCGCCGGCTCGTCGAGCAGGGCAAGGCGGGACGGATCGTCGGTGATCAGCCAGTCGCCGCCCTCGATCCAGGCGCCGAGGCCGAGTACGAACTGGGTGAAGCGCGGCGCCGCCAGCGTGGCGAGCGCATCGTCGAGCACCGCCTGGCGGCGCGACTCGAATGCCTCGCGCAGCGCCCGATAGCCGGCCTCGCGGCCGAAAATCTCGACCAGTGGATCGAACACCGCGGTGATCAGGATTTCGGCGTCGCGCGCCGGGCCGAGATGCGATTGCAGCCAGCGCATCTCCTCGCTCAAAGCCGCGGTCTCCGGCGTGTCGAGGAAAGACTCGAACAACCGCATCGCCGAGCCCAGGCGGCGCAGCGCCACCCGCATCTGGTGCACTGCTTCCGGGTCGCGGGTCTCGAACAGGCAATCCTGGTTGGCGAGCAGTTGGGCGGCGCAGGACCGCGCGATGGCGCGGAACGAATCCCCGGCCGAGGAATCCGAGGGCAGGGCCGGCGCGCGCGCCTTCTGCGGTTGGGGCGCGACCCCGTCGACCAGGGCGAAGCCGCGCTCGGCCTTGCTCGCCACCGACACCCGGGCGGGCACGTCCTTCTGCAGCGAGCGGGCGAGGTCGAACAGGATTTTGGGTTCGCCGCGCTTAAGTTCCAGTTCTGCCTCGACGATCGGGGCCTGGCCGCGATCGGCGACCAGCTCGCCTTCGTCGAGTGCCAGCTCCACCTCCCATTCCGGCGTGCCGAGACGATAGGTGGTGCGGCGGAAATCGGTGGTGAACACGGGCCGCAGCCCGCGCAGCAGCCGGTCGGCCGCGTCGGGCAAGACCCCGTCGGCCGCGTGCAGCGCGATCAGCTCGGGGCGGTCGCCGCGGATCTCCGCCTCCCATTCGGGACGGGTGGCGATGCCCGAATGCCCGTTGCCCATCGTCTTCAACGTCTGGATGCGGCGCCGGCCGGCGTGGCGCACGCGCAGCACCACGCCATGGTCGCGCAGCCGCCAGTCGGAGGTATCGAAATAGACCGATTTGAGCCGGCGGGTGGCCGCGTGGCCCTGCTTCAGCCCTTGCACAAGCGAGTGCCGCCGCAGCCGCCGCATCGCCTCGGGCTTGAGCAGCAGCTTGAGTTCGGTTTCGACGTTCACCGGACGCCCCAGAGGTCCCGAACCGATCATAACCCAAAGACAGGAAAGGGCAAAACCGCCCCGGCCATCTCCCGCGAACCGTGCCGAACCGCTACAGTGGGGCAAAATCCGCTGGAGGAAACATGGGCTTCGCCGAATACGACCGTTTCGACGCGCTCGGCTTGGCCGAACTGGTACGGCGCGGCGAGGTGTCCGCCCTCGATCTGATCGACGAGGCGCTGGTGCGCGCGGATCGGCGCAATCCAGCGATCAATGCGGTCGTCTGGCGCGGCGACGAAACGGCACGGGCGGCGGCGCGCGCCCGCCTGCCCGACGGAGCGTTCGCCGGCGTGCCCTTCCTGGTGAAGGACCTGGGGCCGTTCCTGGCCGGCGCGCCGATGACCATGGGCAGCCGCCTGCTCAAGGACTTCGTGCCGACCGCCGACGGCGAGTGGATCCGCCGTGCCAAGGCGGCCGGCTTGAACATATTCGGTAAGACCAATACGCCCGAGATGGGGTCGGTCGCCTATACCGAGCCGGTCCTGTTCGGCCCCTGCCGCAATCCCTGGTCGCTCGGCCGCACGCCGGGCGGGTCGAGCGGCGGCTCGGCCGCGGCAGTGGCCGCGGGGATCGTGCCGATGGCGCATG
>JASHSH010000252.1 GCA_030040955.1 Rhodospirillales bacterium | reverse complement strand
CGCATCGAGGGCGTGCCGGGAGACGTTACCGTCCGGCGCGTGCCCAGGGCGCGGCGCATGCGGCTCAGGCTCGACTCGCGCGCCGGCACGCCGGTCCTGGTGCTGCCGCCGCGTGCCTCGCTCGCCTCGGGCCTCGCCTTCGCGGCCGACAACGCGGCTTGGCTGCGCTCCCATATCGAGCGCATCCCCGCCCGCGTGCCCTTCGCTCCCGGCGTCGAAATCCCGTTCGAGGGCGTGGCGCATGTCCTCGCCGCCGCGGCGGACGCCGCGCGCGAGGTGCGGCTCGCCGGCGGGGCGATCCTGGTCGGCGGACCCGAAGGCGGCTTCGCGCGGCGGCTGCTCGAATGGCTGAAGGGATGCGCGCGCGAACGCATCGAAGCGCGCGCCCGCATCCACGCCGCCGCGCTCGGCCGCGAGATCGCCCGCATCGGGCTGCGCGATCCGCGCGGGCGCTGGGGTAGCTGCTCGCGGCGCGGCGACCTGTCGCTCTCCTGGCGGCTGATTCTCGCGCCCCCCTTCGTGCTCGACTATGTGGTCGCCCACGAGGTCGCCCATCTCGCGCATATGAACCATTCGCGCGCGTTCTGGCGCACGCTCGCCCGCCTCGCGCCCGACCATGCCCGCGCGCAAGATTGGCTGCGCCGGCACGGCGCCGACCTGCACCGCTTCGGCTGACGCTCGCATCCGTGTCCCGGCCCCACCCCACCTCCGCCCGGGTGACCGCGCTGCTGGTCGCCCTCGTCGCCTTCGGGCCGGTCTCGATCGATATTTTCTTGCCCTCGCTGCCCGACATGACGCGGGTGTTCGCGACCGATGTCTCGCGCGCCCAGCTCACGCTGAGCGCCTTCATCGCCGGCTTCGCCGTCGCGCAGCTGGTCTACGGGCCGCTCTCCGACCGGTTCGGCCGCCGCCCGGTGCTGCTCGCCGGGATGGCGATCTACACGCTGGGCTCGGCCGCCTGCCTGGCGGCTTCGTCGATCGAGGCGCTGGTCGCCTTCCGCGTGGTCCAGGCGCTGGGCGCCTGCGCCGGGCCCGTGCTGGCCCGCGCCGCGGTCCGCGACGTCTATCCGCGCGAGCAGGCGGCCCGGGTGCTTTCGCTGCTCTCCTCGGCGATGGCGATCGCGCCCGCGCTCGCGCCGATCGTCGGCGGACTCCTGTACCCGCTCGGCTGGCGGGCGAGCTTCGTCGCCATGGTCGTGTTCGGCGGCTGCGTGCTGATCGGCGTCTGGCGCCTGCTCGACGAGACCAATCCCAATCCCGACGGCCAGGCGCTGCGTCCGCGGCGCATGGTCGAGACCTTCGCGCTGCTGTGCGGCGACCGCGTCTTCATCGGCCACACCATCTGCTTGGCCCTGATCTATGGCGGGCTGTTCGCGTTCATCTCGGGTTCGTCCTTCGTGATCATCGGCGTGCTCGGAGTCGCGCCCGAGCGCTTCGGCCTGCCCTTCGCGGCCGTGATGTTGGCCTACATGGCGGGAGCCTACGCCTCGGCCCGGTTCACCGCGCGCGTCGGCCTCGAGCGGATGATCCGGATCGGCGTGGGCGCGGGCCTGGCGTCGGGCCTGGTCCTCGCCGGCCTCGCGCTTGCCCGCGTCCAGACGATCGCGGCGGTGGTGCTGCCCTCGATGGCGATCTTCGGCGCGCTCGGATTGAGCCTGCCCAACACCATCGCGGCGGCGCTGGCGCCGCACGGACGCATCGCCGGCAGCGCCTCCGCGCTGCTCGGCTTCGTCCAGATGGTGACCGGAGCGAGCTTCGGCTGGGCGGTCGGGCGTCTGCACGACGGCACCAGCTTCCCGATGGCCGCGCTGATGGCCGCCGGCTCGCTGGGCGGCGTGCTCATCCACTTGACCCTGCTGCGGCCGCGGGCGGCCGGCGCCGGGAACTAGGCCGGCTTGGTCCCCGGCATCAGATCGAGCGGCCCGCCCCAGCCGGGCAGGGCTTTGATCCGCTCGCGCCAGGCCTGGATATGGGGGAAGGCGGCCCGATCGATGCCGGTCTCCTCGGTATAGTAGACGTAGCCCGCCAGCGAGAAGTCTGCGATTGTTGGCGCATCGCCGACCAGGAAGGGGCGGGTGGCCAAGTGCTTGTCGACGATCCCGTAGGCCGCGGCGGCGCGGCCGCGCAGGAATTCGGTGGCGGCGTTGGGGGCGGTCTTCTGGATGCCGATGAAGAAGCGCAGGGTCGCGTAGTAGCTGGTGAATTTATGATTGTCGAACAGGATCCAGCGCAGGATCTCGTACCGCTCGTCCTCGTTCCGGCCGCCGAACTTGCCGGTGCGCGCGGCGAGCCAGGTCAGGATCGCGCCGCTCTGCGTGCGCAGCCGGCCGGCATGTTCGAGCACCGGTATCTCGCCCAGCTCGTTGATCCTGTCGCGGAACCCGTCCTGCCGGGTGGCGCCGGCCATGTAGTCGACGAAGACCGGCTCCCAGTCGCAGCCCATCAGGCGAAGCGCCAGCGCCACCTTGTAGCAATTGCCCGAGATCGCGTCGCAGTGCAGCCGGAATTCCGCCATCGTCACCTCCTCCGCCCCGGGGCGGCAACATCGGGGCAGGTGGTCGCCCCGTCAAGCGCGGCATGCGGCGGGATTCCGGTCGCTAGGCGAATCGCGCGAAGGGAGGTAGACGCCGCCTTTTCCGCCAGCTATAGGCTTGCCTGCGCGAACCC
>JASHSH010000024.1 GCA_030040955.1 Rhodospirillales bacterium | reverse complement strand
CGCATCTACGGGCTGGTCTCGGCGGCGGCCAATATCGAGGATGCAAGCCACAATACCACCCGCTTCCTGGTGATGGCGCGCGAGGCGGTGGTGCCGACGCTCGCGGCGGGTCCCTGCATCACGACCTTCGTGTTCCGGGTGCGCAACGTTCCGGCCGCGCTCTACAAGGCGCTCGGCGGCTTCGCCACCAACGGCGTCAATTTGACCAAGCTCGAGAGCTACCAGATCGAGGGCACCTTCGCCGCCACGCAGTTCTATGCCGACGCCGAGGGGCATCCCGAGGAGACCGGCCTGCGCCTCGCGCTGGAGGAGCTCGGCTTCTTCACCACCGAGCTGCGCATCCTCGGCGTCTATCCGGCGCACCCGTTCCGCTTCAAGGCGCGGCAGGCCGGACGCTGACCGCCGGGTCGAGCCGATATTCGCGCCGGACAAATTCGAGCAGTCCGCGCACGCCGCGCTCGATCGTTGCGTAGGCGCGCTCGAATCCGGCATCGTCGCCGTAATAGGGGTCGTCGACATCGGGCGGGCCGATGCCGTCGGCGAAGTCCATGAGCAGGACCACGCGGCCGCGCAGCGCGGGCGGGCAGATCGCCAGGATATGGTCGCGATGGGTCCGGTCAAGCGCGACCACCAGATCGAATCGCGACAGGTCGGACGCGCGCAGCTTGCGGGCGCGCTGGCGGGAGATGTCGATGCCGCGCCGCGCCGCGACGTCTATGCTGCGTGGATCCGGCGGATCGCCGACATGATAGCCGTGCGTGCCGGCCGAGTCGGCGATCACTTGCCCGGCGAGACCCTCGCGCTCCGCCAGTTCGGTGAGAATTCCCTCGGCCAACGGCGAGCGGCAGATGTTTCCGGTGCAGACGAAAAGCAGCTTGACCGGCATTCGGCCCCTTTCGAAACTGGTCGCGCAAGATAGCCAAGGCGAGCGGCATGGCCAACGGCGCGGGTTCGATCGTCGTCCTTACCGGCGCCGGCATTTCCAAGGAATCCGGTCTGTCGACCTTCCGCGACCCGGATGGAATCTGGGCCCGCGTGCGGGTCGAGGACGTGGCCACGCCCGAGGCCTTCGCGCGCGACCCCGAACGCGTCCATGAATTCTACAACATGCGCCGGCGCCGCCACCGCGAGGGCGGAATCCAGCCGAACGCCGCCCATCTGGCCCTGGCCCGGCTCGAAACGGAGTGGCGCGGCGCGTTTCTGCTGGTGACGCAGAATATCGACAATCTGCACGAGCGCGCCGGCAGCCGGAATTTGGTCCATATGCATGGTGAGATGTTGAAGGCGCGCTGCGCTCGCTGCGATTCGGTGCGCGAATGGCACGAGGACCTCGGGCTCGCCACGGCCTGCCCGGCCTGCGGGCGCGCGGGCGACATGCGACCCCATGTCGTCTGGTTCGGCGAGATGCCGCTGGAGATGGACCGCATCGGCGCGGCGCTGGCCGCTTGCGATCTGTTCGTCTCGATCGGCACTTCCGGCAACGTCTATCCGGCGGCGGGATTCGTGCGCGAGGCGCGCGGCGCCGGCGCCCGCACGGCCGAGCTCAACCTCGAACCGTCGCTGGGCGCTTCCCTGTTTCACCAGGCATCCTATGGTCCGGCAACCCGGGTCGTGCCGGAATTCGTCGCATCCCTGCTCGCGGCGGGCGCCGTGCCCGCCGGCTGATCAGGTCTTCAGCACCCGGCGCATCAGCATCTCGGCGCGACCCGCCGCCAGCAGGTCGGGGAGCGGGGCGATCTCCGCGAAGCCCTGGCGGCGCCAGAATAGCCGCGCGCCGACATTGAAATCGCTGACCGTGGTCCACAGGTTCTTGGCCGCGGTCGCCGCGCGCGCCGCCGTCCAGTCGACCGCCGCCGCGCCCAGCCCCATGCGGTGGAATTCCGGCAGCACGGCGAGCAGCTCGATCGAGGGACCCCGCAGCCACGGCCAGCGCACCGCCAGCACGCCGGCCACGTGCCCCTCCAAGGTGAGCGCGAATCGGTGCAGGCCCGGGTCCGACCCATCGAAATAGCGCGCCAGCGCCGAGGGCCGGAAGCCGAGACGCCGCCACGGATCGATCGCCGCGCAGGCGGCGGCGAGGAACGAAGCCTCGCCCTCGGCGATCGGGCGCAACGCGCCCGTCGACAGCGTTTCGGCTCGCGTGGGAAATGGTTCGCTCATCCGAGGAGGGTATCCAGCCGCGCGAAGCGGTAACCGCGCGCGCGCAATTGGGCCACGATGCCGGGTAGCGCCTGGCCGGTCGACCAGCCGCGACCGTTGATATGAAAGATGAGGATGCCGCCGGGCCGCGTCTTCTGCAACACCCACTCGGTTTCCTTGGCGGGCGTGACCTTGGGATCCGGGTCCCCGCTGGCGAAGCTCCAATGCACCACCCGGTAGCCGAGCGCCTCCACGTCGGCGAGCGTGCGCGCGTCGTAATTACCCGCCGGGAAGCGGAAATAGCGCGTGCGGCGATGCGTGATGTCGCGCAGCAGGCTCTCGGCCTCGAGCACCTCGCGGCGGACGGTGGCGTCGTCGAGCCGGTCCATGTGATTGTCGTGGTTCATCGAATGATTTTCGATCTCGACGAAATCGAGCCGCGCGAGTTCGGCGAGCGCCGCGCGATTGTGCCGGGCGAAGCGGCCGCAGGCGAACAGCGTGAACGGGATGCGTCCGGCGACCAGGAAATCCCGGATCGAGGCGTCGAGATAGGCCGGCGTGCGCGTCTCGCAGGCATCGAAGGTAAGCGCGACCGATCTCTGCTTCTCGGCTGCGGAGGGCAGGCGCGTGATCAGCTCGGCCCGGGCGCCCGCGCAGGCCAGGCAGGCGAGCGAGGCGGATGCGGCGCCGGCGAGAAATCGGCGCCGGGACGGTTCGGACCGGCGGCGCGGCTCAGAAATCGAGATCGGCATAGTGCGGCGGCGGCGGGATTCCCGGTAGCTTGTCGGCGAGCAGCGGGCGGAAGCTCGGCCGCGACTTGACGCGCGCGTACCAGTCCTGCACGGCGGCGTGCCGCTCCCAGGGCACGTCGCCCATATAGTCGAGCGTGGACAGATGGGCGGCAGCGCTGATGTCGGCGAGCGAGAAACTCTCGCCGGCCAGCCAGCGCCGCGCCTCGGCGAGCGCGCCGAGATAGTCGAGATGCTCGCGCAGATGCGCAAATCCGCGGCGCACCGCGTGCGAATCGGGGCTGCCGCCATAGCCCATCTGCCGCTTGACCACCTTCTCGCCGACCAGGTTGATGGTGACCTCGCGGTTGAACTTGTCGTCGAACCAGCCGACCAGCCGGCGCACTTCGGCGCGCGCGCGCGGCTCGGCGCCGAGCAGCGGCGGTTCCGGATGGGTCTCGTCGAGATATTCGGCGATGGCGGTCGCGTCGGCCAGAACGGTGCCGTCCGGCTCGACCAGCACGGGCACGTCGCAGGCCGGGTTGAGCGCCAGGAATTCCGGGCGACGCTCCCAGACCGGCTCCAGCCTCAACTCGTACTGCTGCTTCTTTTCGCCGAGAACGATGCGCACCTTGCGCGAGAACGGGCACAGGAAGTGATGATACAGCGTGCGCATGAAGCTCAGCGGGACATCCTCGGCTGGCGCGGCGAAAACGGATTGTGGAAGCGGGCGAGATAGGCGGGCACGATCGCCTCGGCCGCGGTCGGCGCGACGCCGAGCTCGGCCAGACCCGGCGCGCCGGGCGGTACCACATTGTCGACCAGCAGCAGCTTCACCTGGTCCGGGGTCAGCGGCGGACTGGGCAGGAATTGCAGGAACGCGGCCTGCACGCGGGCCAGCCAGATCGGCATCGGCAGCAGGTAGCGCCGCCGTTCGGTGCCCTCGACCACCATCTCCATGATCTCGCGCATCGAGTAGACGCGCGGGCCGCCGAGCGAATAGGTCTTGCCGGCATGGCCGGGCCTGGTCAGCGCGACGACGATCGCGTCGGCCACGTCGCCGACATAGACCGGCTGGAAGCGCGGCCCGCCCTGGGTCAGCCCGCCGGTCCGCGGCACCACCACCGGCAGGAACGGGCTCCAGCCGCTGAGCGCGGCGAAGCGATTGAAGAAATCATCCTCCGGCCCAAAGATCACCGACGGACGCAGCACGGTCGCGGCCGGGAACTGCGCCCGCGCCGCGGTCTCTCCCGCGGCCTTGCTGCGCGCATAGACCGAGTCCGAACCCGCTTCGGCGCCGAGCGCGGAGACATGGACCAGTGCTTCGGCGCCCTCCGCCCGCGCGGCGGCCGCGACATGGCCCGCGCCTTCGACATGGATGCGCTCGAACTCGCGGGCGCGGCGCGCGTGCAGGATGCCGACCAGATTGACCACGAGATTGGCGGCGGCGGCGGCGGCGCGCACGCTTCCCTCGCGGCGCAAGTCGGCGGCGACGGGGACGATCTGCCCGACATCGCCCATCGGTTTGAGGAAGGCCGCGTCCTCGGGATAGCGGACGGCGACGCGGACCCCGTAGCCGGCGGCGGCGAGCCGGCGCACGACATGGCGGCCGACGAAGCCCGAGCCACCGAAGATGCAGGCCAGGCGACGCGCCATTCGCTTCTTCTCCCCGCTGTCCGGGCGAACCGTGCGCACGCTAGAGCAGGGCGCGCGCAAAGGCAACCGCGCCGGCCCGCAACGGGCGAAAACCGTTGACAATTCCGTCATCGGCCAGTAACCCATCGGCCTCCGGCGGCGGCCGGCCGCGTTCGCCGCAGGACCTGCCCAGGTGGCGGAACTGGTAGACGCGCTAGATTCAGGTTCTAGTGGCCGAAAGGTCGTGGAAGTTCGAGTCTTCTCCTGGGCACCAGCGCGGCCGTCGCGGACCGGAAAGGGCCGGCGCGCCGCGTTGAGCGGGCGGCCGCGCGACTAACCGGTCCGCCGAGCAGCG
The DNA here is from genome assembly GCA_030040955.1 of Rhodospirillales bacterium. GTDB lineage: Bacteria > Pseudomonadota > Alphaproteobacteria > Rhodospirillales > Magnetospirillaceae > JASHSH01. The sequence continues at coordinate 2,128 of JASHSH010000024.1, read as the reverse complement.
GGTGCGCGCCCAGTTGGCCATCTCCTATCACCGCCACGACATTCCCGACCGGCTGCGCTTTGGTGACTCGGTCGCCGTCGACACCGAGACCATGGGGCTCAGCCTGTGGCGTGACCGGCTTTGCGTGGTCCAGCTTTCCGCCGGCGACGGCGACGCGCATGTGGTCCATTTCCCCGACCGCGACTATGCCGCGCCCAACCTCCGCCGGGTGCTCGCCGATCCGGAGACCACGAAGATATTCCACTACGCGCGCTTCGATCTGGCCATGATCCAGCGCCATTTCGGCATCGTCTGCGCGCCGGTCTACTGCACCAAGATCGCCAGCCGGCTGGTGCGCACCAATGCCGAGCGCCACGGGTTGAAGGATCTGTGCTCCGAACTGCTCGGCATCGAGCTTTCCAAGCAGCAGCAGACCTCGGATTGGGGCGCCCCCGCGCTCGACCAAGCCCAGATCGCCTATGCCGGCGCCGACGTGCTCCATCTGCACGCCCTGCGTCGCGCCCTCGACGCGCTGCTCGAGCGCGAGGGCCGCCGGCCGCTTGCCGACGCCTGCTTCCGGTTCCTGCCGGCGCGGGCCACGCTCGATCTGGCGGGCTGGGCGGAGGAAGACCTGTTCGCCCACTGAGCGGCCGTTAAGCATTTGGAAACGGCCGGAAACAATAAAATTATCGACCTGCCCGGGAGGGGGAAGCATACTGCGTGCCAACAGGCGCGGCGCCCGCCTACGGCCTCGATTTGATCCCGGCGCCCGGACGTCAGTGGGCATGGACGCCAGCCACACCGGACCGAGACCCGACCGCGCGGAGTCCGACCTCGCTTCGGCGCGGCGCGTGCTCGAGATCGAATCCGACGCGTTGCGCGCACTCGCCCGCTCGCTCGATTCCGCGTTCGTGCGCGCCCTCGACTCGCTGAACCTGGCCGGTGGCGGTCGCGTCATCGTGACCGGCATCGGCAAGAGCGGACACGTCGCGCGCAAGATCGCCGCGACGCTGGCCTCGACCGGCACCCCGGCGCAATACGTCCACCCCGCCGAGGCGAGCCACGGCGATCTCGGCATGATCACGCGCCACGACGCGGTGCTCGCGCTTTCCAATTCGGGCGAGACCGCGGAGCTGACCGCCGTGGTCGAGCATGCGCGCCGCTTCGGCATCCCGCTGGTGCTGATCACCAGCCGCGCCGAAAGCGCATTCGCGCAGACCGCCGATGTCGCGCTGGTGCTGCCCGCCGAGGACGAGGCCTGCCCGATGGGCCTCGCGCCCACCACCTCGACCACGCTGATGCTGGCGCTCGGCGACGCGCTCGCCGTGGCGCTGCTCGAGCGCAAGGGGTTCTCGGCCGAGGAGTTCCAGCGCCTGCATCCGGCGGGACGGCTCGGCCGCCAGCTGTTGCGCGTCTCCGACCTCATGCACGCCGGCGAGGCGGTGCCGTTGATCGACGCCGAGCGTCCGATGAGCGAAGCGATCCTGATCATGACCGGCAAGCGCCTGGGCTGCGTCGGCGCGCTCGGTCCCGACGGCAGGCTGATCGGCATCGTCACCGACGGGGATTTGCGCCGCCACATGGATGGCGGCCTGTTCGCGCGCCGGGTGCGCGAGGTGATGACGCCCGCGCCGCGCACCACGCGGGCGAGCGCGCTGGCCGCCGAGGCGCTGCGGATCATGAACGAACGCGGCATCACGGTGTTGTTCGTCGCGGCGGAAGACGGCCACCCGCTCGGCATCCTTCACGTGCACGACTGCCTGCGCGCGGGCGTGGTGTGAGCACCGCGTCGCCGCCGATCGCTCCGGGCACTCCGGGCATCGCCCGCCCCGCCGCCACGCCACGCCGGCCGCGCGGCCCGGTAGCGAGCCGATTGGTGGTGCGCTACAGCCGCTTCGTCGGGCTGATGAAGATCACGCTGCCGGCGATCGCCGCGGCGCTGCTGGTCCTGCTCGTGTTCTGGCCGCGGCTGATGCCGCATACCGACCGCGTGCCGGTCGGGTTCGCGCGCACCGACGCCGCCAAGGTGGACACGCTGTCGATCCGCAATCCGCGTTATTTCGGCACCGACGACAGCAATCGTCCGTTCACCGTCACCGCCGACATCGCCACCCAGGTCGACCCCGACAATTTGCTGGTGACGCTGGAG
>JASHSH010000251.1 GCA_030040955.1 Rhodospirillales bacterium | reverse complement strand
AGACCCCGTCGGAAAACTGGTAGCCGCGATCCTCGATATGGACCTTCGCCTCTGCGAGCGGCAGATAGCGGCCGTTGACATAAGCGATGCGCGACAAGCCGACTCCCCTCGCCCCGGTTCAGGTCTTCTGCCGGTCGTCGGCGCGCACGCCGAGTCCCTTGAGCTTGTGGTGCAGCGCCGAACGCTCCATTTCGACGAAGGAAGCGGTGCGCGAGATGTTGCCGGCGAAACGGGTGAGCTGGGCGAGCAGATATTCGCGCTCGAACACCTCGCGCGCCTCGCGCAGCGGCAGCGTCATGATCTCGCTCGATTTCTCCCAGCGCAGCACCGACGGCGTGATCGCGCCCACCTCGGGCGGCAGCATGTCGGCGCGGATGGGCTCGCGCGATTCGCCCGCCGCCATCACCATCAGCCAGTCGACGACGTTGCGCAGCTGGCGGACGTTGCCCGGCCACTCGTAGGCCTGCATCGCCGCCAGCGCGTCCTCGCCGAAGACGCGCGGCAGAACCCCGGCGGACTGTGCCGCGCGTTCCATCAGCGCCTGGGCGAGCACGGGGATGTCCTCGCGGCGCTCGCGCAGCGGCGGGACGCGCAGCGGCACCACATTGAGCCGGTAGAACAGGTCCTGGCGGAACCGGCCGGCGGCGATCTCGTCGCCCAAGTCGCGGTTGGTGGTGGCGACCACGCGCACATCGACCTCGACGCGCTGACCCCCGCCCACCCGCTCGAAGGTCTGCTCCTGGAGCACGCGGACGATCTTGCCCTGCGTCTCGGGTGGCATGTCCGCCACCTCGTCGAGCACCAAGGTGCCACCATGGGCCTGCTCGAAGGTGCCGATGCGCCGCTCGCCGCCCGCCTCGGTTCCTTCGCGGCCGAACAGCTCGATCTCCATGCGATCGGGATGCATCGCCGCGCAATTCACCACGATCAGCGGTCCGGCGGAGCGGCGCGACAGGCGGTGCAGCATGCGCGCGGCCACCTCCTTGCCGGCTCCCGGCGGACCCGCGATCAGCACCCGCGAGCCGGTGGGCGCGACGCGCTCGATCTCCTGGCGCAGACGCGCGGCGCCGGGCGAAACGCCATCCAGCTCGTCGGCCACCGCCGAGCGGCGGCGCAAATCCTCCAACTCGCGGCGCAGGCGCGCGGACTCGATGGCCCGCTCGATCACCAGCAGCAGCCGGTCGGACTGGAACGGCTTCTCGATGAATTCGTAGGCGCCGCGCTTGATCGCCGCGACCGCGGTCTCGATGGTGCCGTGGCCGGTCATCATCACCACCGGCAGGTCGGGATTTTCGCGCCTGATCTCGGCCAGCAGATCGAGTCCGTCGACCCGGCTTCCCTGCAGCCAGATGTCGAGCAGCACCAGACTCGGCCGGCGCGCCCGGATTTCGTCGAGCGCGGAATCGGCATCGCCCGCCTCGCGCGGCTGATAGCCCTCGTCGGCGAGCAGTCCGTTGACGAGCAGCCGGATGTCGGACTCGTCGTCGACGATCAGGATGTCATGCGCCATGGGTGAGAACGGCGTCGGTCCCGGCCGGCGGGTTGGCGGTCTGTGGCGCCGCGCGCCGGAAGACCAGGCTCGCGCGGGCGCCGGCGCCGTTCAAGTCCTCCAGAACCAGGTCGCCCCTGTGGTCCTCCATGATCTTCTTGACGATGGCAAGGCCGAGCCCGGTACCCTTGGCGCGCGTGGTGACATAGGGTTCGGCGAGGCGGTCGCGCTGGTCGAGCGGCAAACCCCTGCCGTTGTCCTCGACCGAGATGGTCACCTTGTCCGCGTCCGCGGCCACGCGCACCACCACGCGCCCCTTGTCCCGGTGCGGCTCGTCGCGGCCCTCGACCGCCTCGACCGCGTTCTTGATCAGATTGGTGAGCGCCTGGCCGATCTGGCGGGCGTCGCACGACAGCGGCACCGGTCGGGAGGGCAGCTCGGTCTCGAACGCGATGCCGGAATAGCCGTGGCGGGCGAGGAACACCGCCTGGCGCGCGATTTCGCGGCAGTCCTCGTCACGCATCGACGGCGCCGGCATGCGCGCGAAGGACGAAAATTCGTCGACCATGCGGCCGATGTCGCCGACCTGGCGGACGATGGTGTCGGTGCAGCTGATGAAGGTTTCGCGGTCGGAGCCGATCTGCTGGAGATATTTGCGCTTGAGCCGCTCGGCCGAAAGCTGGATCGGCGTCAGCGGATTCTTGATTTCGTGCGCGATCCGGCGCGCCACGTCGGCCCAGGCGGCCTGCCGCTGCGCCGCGAGCAGGTCGGTCACGTCGTCGAAGGTGACGACGAAGCCGGTAGCCTCGTTCTCTCCGTATTCCGCGACGACGCGCACGAGGAGCACGCGCGTCCGCCCGTCGCGCTGCAGCTTGATCTCGTCCTGCGCCGCCCGCTCCGGCCGCCGCCGCGCCGCCTCGACCAGCGCGGCCATCTCGGGCACCAGGTCGGCGAGGTCGCGTCCGATCATCGCCGCCGGCTCCATGCCGAGCAGGTCGGCGGCCGAGCGGTTGGGAAGCTCGATGCGCCCCGCCCCGTCCAGCCCGATCACGCCGGCCGAAACGCCGGCGAGCACGGCCTCGGAGAAGCGCCGCCGCTCGTCCAGCTCGCGATTGGTGTCGACCAGCTCGGTGCGCTGCGCAGCCAACTGGCTGGTCATGCGGTTGAAGGCGCGCGACAGAAATCCCAGCTCGTCGGCCGCTTCCTCGGGTCGCTCCTCGACCCGGGCGGAGAGATCGCCGCCGCGGACCCGCTCGGCCGCGTCGATCAGGCCGACGATCGGCCGCGCCAGCTGATTGGCGAAAGCAAGGCCGACCCAGACCGCGCCGAGGAGAAGGAGGAGCGCCACCACGGCGTAGATCACGGTGAACGTGATCTCGAGGCCCGAGCGGGTGCCCTGCAACTGCTCGTATTGCGCCACCACCTGGTTGGTGCGGGCCACATGGTCGATCACCTTGGCATCGACATAGCGGCCGACATACAGGAACAGCTCGCTGTCCGGCGTGCCGCCAAGCGCAACCAGGGCGCGGACACGCTCGTCGCCGGGATCGGTGAGCACGGCGACGTCGCCGTTGCGCGCCCGCTCGAATGCCCATTTCGGGATTTGCCCGATCGACAGTTCCAGCGTGTAGGCGAGCCCGGCGCGGGCCAGCACTTCGCCCTGGGAATCGAACACCACCGCCTCGCTCAACGCGCGCGCCCCGGCTTGCGCGGCGAGCACCCGCTCGAGCAGCGCGGGATCGCGCATCACGCCGACCCCTTCGCGGTTGAGGTCGTTGGCCATGGCGAGCGCGTCGCCGCCGATCACCTGCTGGTGCTCCTGGAGATAGGCGTTGGCGACGGCGAGCGACTCTTGCAGCGCGGTGCTGACGCGCGCGTTGAACCATTGCTCGATGCCGGTCTCGATCAGCAGCGCCGAGAACACCGCGACCACGATCGCGGGAATCACGGCGACCAGCGAGAACATCACCACCAGGCGGACATGCAGCTTGGCGCCGGCCGCGCCGCTGCGCCGCTCGACCCAGACCTGCACGAGGCGGCGCGCGACCAGCGCGGCGAGCAGCAGGATCAGCACCAGGTCGAGCACCAGCAGCCCGAGCACGGTATGGACGTTCGACGTGCCCAGCGGGCCGCCGCTGGTCAGCGCCGCGTAGGTGGCGAAGCCGGATGCGATGACGGCGAGCGTCAGGCCGACGGCGAGCCGACGGCCGAGTTGAAGCCGGTGGAAGACTCGCTGCAAGCCGACCAGCAGCCGCCGTGCGTCGCCGGCGCCGGAAGTGGAAATCGGGACCATGCGCGGCCTATTTCACACCGCGGACAACCTGAATGTCGAGGTCCTTGATTTTCTTGCGCAAGGTGTTGCGGTTGAGGCCGAGCACGTGCGCGGCCTTGATCTGGTTGCCGCGCGT
>JASHSH010000023.1 GCA_030040955.1 Rhodospirillales bacterium | reverse complement strand
CGGCGGCAAGCTCTGGGTGAAGGGCACCGGCAAGGACCTGTGGGTGGTCGACGAAAAGGGCGGCCAGGCGCGCATCACCGTGGCCGACGTCTATCAGAGCAACGGCGTCATTCTGGTGGTCGACAAGGTGCTGATGCCGAATTGACGCGGCCGTCCCGCCCGCCAGGTGCCGGCGGGCGGAAGACGCGTCGGTGCGCGGCGGTCGGGCCCCCTCGGCCGCCGCGACATTTTTGGGCCTCTCCAATGCGCTAGCCGCCGTTGCGCGGCATCCGGCCTAAGCGCATCATGCGCGCCGGCCGGGGGCGCATTCCGATCGGGGGATTGCGAGAGAGGCAACGTCCATGAATTCGAGCTTCGAAATCGAGCCTTCTCGGCGCGGGATTTTGCGCGCCGCCGCCGCTTCTGCGCTTTTGCTCGCGTTGGGCGCGCCGCGTATCGCGCGCGCCGACGAGAAGATGAAGATCGGCGTGATCGGATCGGGCCGGCTCGGCGGCGCCGTCGGCGCGCTGTTCGTCAAGGCCGGATATCCGGTGATGTTCTCGGCGCGGCACATCGAAGAGGTACAGGACCTCGCCAAGGGCCTCGGCCCGCTCGCCAGCGCCGGCACGCCCGCCGAGGCGGCGGCTTACGGCGAGGTCATGCTGATCGCGGTTCCTTACGCCGCACTGCCCGATGTGGGGCGCGAGAATGCCGCCGCGCTCAAGGGCAAGGTGGTGCTCGATGCGTGCAACGCCGTGCCCGCGCGTGACGGCGAGGCGTTGTTCGACGAAGCGAAGGAGAAGGGGATCGGCTTTACCTCGCTCGGCTATCTGCCGGGCACCCGCCTCGTGCGCGCATTCAACTCGGTCAACTTCGCCAAGCTGACCGAGGGCGCGCACCGCTCGGGCGATCTGATCGCCATTCCGCTGGCCAGCGACGACACCGGCGCGCTCCAGATCGCCGAGAAGCTGGTGCGCGACGCGGGCTTCGAGCCCGTGGTGGTCGGCGGCCTCAAGGAGGCATCGCGCTTCGCCGTCGGCACGCCCGTGTTCGGCAAGGCGCTGACCGCCAAGGAATTGCGCGAAGGTCTGGGCATGCCGAACTAAGTCCGCGCGGCGATTTGGGGCGCGGGTCGGATGGGCGAATCCCTCGAGGCGCGGTTCATCCGCAGGGTCGAGCGGGTGGTGGCGGTGCGGCCCGGCGAGGTGGCGGCGCTGCTCTGGTCGTTCGGCTATTTCTTCGCGCTGCTCGCCGGCTATTACGTCCTGCGCCCGCTGCGCGACCAGATGGGCATCGCGGGCGGGGTGCAGAACCTGCCCTGGATGTTCACCGCGACCTTTCTCGCCATGCTCGCGGTGCAGCCGATTTATGGCGCGGCGGTGGCCCGGCTTCCGCGCCGGCGGTTCATACCTCTCGTCTATCATTTCTTCGTCGCCAATATCGCGATCTTCTGGCTGCTGCTGACGGTCGGGATCGCGCGCGTGGAGGTCGCCTGGGCGTTCTTCGTCTGGGTGAGCGTGTTCAACCTGTTCGCGGTCTCCGTGTTCTGGTCGTTTCTTGCCGATCTGTTCTCGAGCGAGGACGGCAAGCGCCTGTTCGGCTTCATCGGCGCGGGCGGCACCGCGGGCAGCCTGCTCGGCCCCACCATCGCGCTCTGGCTCGCCGGACCGCTCGGCCCGACCAACCTGCTGATCGTCGCCGCGCTGTTCATCGAGTTTGCGGTGTTCTGCGCGTTCCGGCTCGAGCGCGCCGGGGGAAAGCGCGCGCATTCGACCGCGGCGGCGCTGGATCACGCCGTGCAGCGGGTGGGAGGAGGTTGGCTCGCCGGCATCATCCAGCTGTTCCGATCCTTCTATCTGGCCGGCGCGGCTATTTGGGTGAGCCTGCTCTCCTTCACCGGCACCATGCTCTATCTCCAGCAGGCCGCTCTGGTCGCCGCCGCCGCGCACGGCGCCACCGCGCAGACCCGCGTATTCGCCGGCATCGATCTCGCCGTCGGACTGATGACGCTCGCCCTTCAGGGGCTGGTCACCGGACGGTTCATCCGCCGACTGGGCGTCGGCATCGCGCTCGCATTCCAGCCCATCGTCTTCGCCATCGGATTCGCCGCCGTGGCTCTCGCGCCCGAAATCGGCGTGGTGGTGGTGCTCCAGGCGATCCAACGCACCGCGAACTTCGCCATATCGAATCCGGCGCGGCAGATCCTGTTCACCGCCGTGTCGCGCGAGCAGAAATACAAGGCGAAGAACGTGATCGACGTGGTTGTGGTGCGCGGCTCGGACGCGCTCTACGGCTGGGTCTACGCCTCGTTCAAGGCGCTCGGCTTGGCCGTGCCCCAGGTGGCGGCGATCGCCGCGCCGGTCGCGCTCGCCTGGGCGGTGCTGTCATTAGCGCTCGGCCGGGCGCAGGCGCGCCGCGCCGCCGACGACGAACTCCTTGCCGCGAGGTCGCCATGAAACCGCCATCCAACCATTGGACCGACTCCCTCCGCCGCCGCGATCTGCTCGCCGGCAGTGCGGCACTCGCCGCCGCGACATTGCTGCATCCGCGGCTTGCAAGCGCCGACGCCCCCGGTCCGCTGATCTTGCGGCCGATCCCGCATTCCGGCGAGAAGCTTCCGGTCGTCGGCCTCGGTACCGCGCAGGTCTTCGACGCGGAGCCGCAATCCGCCGAGCGCGCCGCCTGGGCCGACGTGGTCCGCGCGCTGGCCGCGGGCGGCGGGACGCTGATCGACACCGCGCCTTCCTACGGCGCGGCGGAGGAGGTGATCGGCGGGCTGCTCGCCGAGACCGGCCTCTCCGGCAAGATGTTCCTCGCCACCAAGCTCGAACACTACGACCTCGCCAGCGGTCCCGGGCAGCTGAAGGATTCGCTGAAGCGGCTTCGCGTGACTCGCGTGGACGCCATGCAGCTGCATAATGTGGGCGACCCGGAACAGGATCTCGGCATGCTGCGCGAATGGAAGGCGCAAGGGGCCTGCCGCTATTTCGGCGTCACCACCTCGTTCGGCGGCGCGTTCGACGCGATGGAGGCGGTGATCCGCCGCGAGAAGCCGGACTTCGTCCAGGTCAACTACTCGCTCGGCGACCGCGCGGCGGAGAAGCGCATCCTGCCGGCGGCGGCCGAGGCCGGCTCCGCCGTGCTCACCGATCTGCCCTTCGGGCGCGGGCGGCTGTTCCAGGCGGTCCGCGGCAAGCCGCTGCCCGACTGGGCCGCCGAATTCGATGCCGCGAGCTGGGGCCAGTTCTTCCTCAAATACCTGATCGGCAACCCCGCGGTCACCGCGGTCATCCCGGGCACCAATCGGGCCGAACATATGATCGACAATGTCGGCGCCGCGCACGGACGCCTGCCCGACGCCGCCGCGCGGGCGAAGATGGTCGCGATGTTCGAGGAACTGTGAGCGGCGCGCCTAGTCAAGCTCGGCGGCGGGCACCGGCTGGCTGCGCTGGACCGCGAACCAGAGCGTATAGAGGCCGCACAGCGCGATGACCGCCGATCCCAGCAGCGTGGCCGAGTTCGGCCGGTCGCCGAACAGCAGCAGCCCGAAGATCACGCCCCACAGCAGCTGGCTGTACTGGAACGAGGACACCGTCGCCGCCTGGGTCAGCCGGAACGCCTGGATCAGGCTCAGATTGCCGAGCCCGGTGCATAATCCGGTCGCCGCCATCAGGGCGAGCGCGCCGACAGAAGGTGTGCGGTACTCGACTGCCGCGATCGGCGCGCAGATCAGTCCGAGCGCGAGCAGGAATGTGGTCAGGATGGTTCCGGTGCGCTCGCTCTGCGCGATCCGGCGCATCAGCAGCAGCGAGAGCGCCCAGGTCAGCGTCGAACCGATGGCAAGCATTTGACCGACCCGCAGAGCGGCAAATCCGGG
>JASHSH010000250.1 GCA_030040955.1 Rhodospirillales bacterium | reverse complement strand
TTGCGGCTTCACGCGATCGGGTCTGCCGATCGGATTGCAGATCGTCGGTCGCCATTTCGACGATGCCGGCGTGATCCGCCTCGCCCGCTTCTACGAGACCGCGCGCGGCCCGCAGCCGCCCTGGCCGCGCCCGCCCGCCTCGGCCTGAACCCGCGCTTTCAGCTGTCCGGCCAGCGCCGGTGCAGCCACAGCCACTGTTCCGGGTGGGCGCGAATCCAGCCCTCCACCCGCCGATTGACCTCGGTCATGATGGCGAGCGTCTCATCCGTGCGGTCGCCGCCCGCGGGTATCTCCATCGGCGGCTCGACGACCAGGCGGAAGCGCGCGCCGGCGATGCGCTCGATATGCGCGGGGATCACGGGAACGCGGAACTTGGCGGCGAAGCGGGCCAGCGCCGGCGCGGTCATCGCGGCGCGGCCGAAGAAGGGCACCGCGATGCCGTCGTTCATCTTCTGATCGACCAGCATGCCGATCGACTCGCCCTTGCGCAGCAGTTCGACCGCGCGGCGCGCGCCCTCGGTCCCCTTCGCCAGATACTCGCCGCCGCGATTGACCCGGCTGCGGAACATCCAGTCGAGATGCGGATTGTTCGGCGCGCGATAGACCAGGTGCAGCCGCACGCCGAGCACCGCCGCGCCGGCGGCGGCCAGCTCCCAATTGCCCAGATGCGGGGCGAAGAAAAGGATGCCGCGCCCCTGCGCCACCGCCGTGGCGACGTGCTCGGCGCCGTCGATCTCGACGCGCTCGCCGGGGCCGAAGCGGAAGCGGTCGAGACGTGGAAATTCGAACGTGGTGCGCCCGAGATTGTCCCACATTCCGCGCAGGACGCGCTCGCGCGCGGCCTCGTGCATTTCGGGCATCGCGCGCGCGAGGTTGCGGCGGGCGCGCCGCGTGATCGCCAGCCGGTAGCCGATATTCCGCCCCAGCCAACCGCCGATCGCCGAAGCGAGATCGATCGGCAGCGCGCGCACCAGCCAGTAGAGGGCCGTGACCAAGGCCGCCTCGAAGCGTAGGCGGATCGCGCGCCCGTTCATCACGGACGCTCGCGCAGCTGGCCGAGCAGGCGCAGCAGCGCCGCCTCGTCCTCCCAGGTGACCGTGACGCGCACCACGGCCACATCCTCGCGCACGCCCGGCGGCAGGCGGACGAAATCCTTGGCCGTGGTCGCCAGCACCGCCGCGTGCGCCGCCGCGAAATCGCGCAGATGACCGATCTCGGCCGGCGTATAGGGATGATGATCCGGGAAGGCGCGCGCCTCGATCACCTGCGCGCCGATCGAGCGCAGCGTGTCGAAGAACTTGGCCGGCCGGCCGATTCCGGCGAACGCGACGACGTGCCGTCCGGCGAGCGCTGCGGCCTCGGCTTCCGGCTCAAGCTTGCCGCGCAGGATGGGCAATCCCCCTACCCGCCGTGCGACATGGGCGCGGTCCTCGCCGAGGATGGCGACGGCATCCGCCCGCGCCAAGCCGCGCGAGACCGGCTCGCGCAAGGGTCCCGCGGGAACGCACCGGCCGGCGCCGAATCCGACATGTCCATCGACCACCAGGATCGACAGGTCCTTGGCCAACGACGGGTCCTGGTACCCGTCGTCCATGACCAGGCAGGCGGCTCCATGCGCGGCCGCGGCCCGCGCGCCGGCCACCCGATCGCGCGCCACCCAGCAGGGGGCGAGACGGGCGAGCAGCAGCGCCTCGTCACCGACTTGCGCGTGATCGTGCCGCACCGGATCGACCAGCACCGGCCCGGCCAGGCTCCCGCCATGGCCGGTCGACAGGAACGCCGCGCCCGACAGCCGGTGCGCGATCGAGAGGGCGACCGGCGTCTTGCCGGTTCCGCCGACCACGAGATTGCCGACGCAGACCACAGGAACGGGCGCGCGATGCGGCCGGCCGGCCCGCTCGCGCAGGATCGCGCCCAGCGCCCAGGCGGCGCCCAGCGGCGCCAGCGCGAGCGAGGCCAATCCGCCGGTGTACCAGAAGCGGGGCGCCCTCATGCCGCTTCCGGCAGCCAGGGCGCGATCTCGGCGAGCACGGCATCGAGCACGCCCGCCTCGCCGTTGGCGAACTCGCTTGCCCGCGCGCCCTCCGCCTCGCGCAGCGCCGGATCGGCAAGGCGCGCCGCCACGGCCTCGGCCAGCTCCTGCTCGTCGCCCACCGGGTGGGCGGCGCCGGCGCGTTCCATCCGCTGCGCGAGCTCCGCGAAATTGTCCATATGCGGGCCGAGCAGCACCGAGCCGCCGAGCCGCGCCGGCTCGAGCGGATTTTGGCCGCCGCGCGCGGCCAGGCTCTTGCCCATGAACACGATGCGCGCGGCGCGCATGAATAGGCCGAGCTCGCCGATCGTGTCGGCGAGCAGAATGTCGGTCTCGGGCGCGATCGGCTCGCCGACCGAACGGCGCGCGACCTCGAGGCCGAGCTCGCGCAGCACCTCGGCGACGTGCGATCCGCGCGCCGGATGCCGCGGCACCAGTATGGTGACGAGGCCGGGAAACCGGGCGGCGAGCGCGCGGTGGACGCGGCCGACGATCTCCTCTTCGCCCGCATGCGTGCTCGCGGAAAGCCAGCGCGGCCGCCCGGCCAGCGCCGATTCGAGGACAGCCAGCGCCGTCTCGTCCGCCGGCAGCGGCGGCGCCGCGAATTTCAGGTTGCCGGGAGCGGCGACGCGACGCGCGCCGAGCGCGCGCAGACGCTGAGCGTCGGCCTCGGTCTGGCCGAGGCACAGGACGAAGCCGGCGAGCAATTGGCGGATCAGCTTGGGGTGACGGCGCCAGCGCGCGTAGGAGCGGGCGGAGATGCGTCCGTTCAGCAGCAGCATCGGCACGCCGCGCGCCGCTGTCTCGACCAGGAGGTTGGGCCAGAATTCGGACTCGCACCACAGCGCGAGGTCCGGGCGCCAATGGTCGAGGAAGCGCCGCACCCAGGGCAACCGGTCGACCGGCACATATTGATGAATCGCGCCCGGCGGCAGTCGGCCCGTCACCAGCGCGCCCGACGCGACGGTGCCCGTGGTGAGCAGCACCGAGGTCGCGGGGCGGCGGCGCACATGCTCGATCACCGGCAAGACGGAGACCGCCTCGCCCACCGAGGCCGCGTGCACCCAGACCAGTCGGCCGGCGGGACGCGCCCGCCCGGCAAGGCCCTTGCGCTCGCGGAAGCGAAGCGGGTCCTCCTTGCCGCGCGCCATGCGCTGGCGCAGATACACGGAGATCAGCGGAGCGGCGAGCTCGGTCGCGCCGCGATACAGCGCGAGCATCACGCCGCGGCCTCGGCGGGCTGCGGTGCGGCTTGGCCGACGAGGGCGTCGGCGCGCGCGGTGATGTCGTTGAGCGAATTCTCGATCGCGCGACGCGCCTGCTCGACTTCGGCCGCCGACGCGTCGGTCGCCACCAATATCGGCTCGCCCCAGACGAAGACGCCGCGGCCGAAGGGCAGCGCGAGGACGAACCGGTCCCAGCTGGTCAGCAGCAGCCGCCGGCTCACGCC
>JASHSH010000249.1 GCA_030040955.1 Rhodospirillales bacterium | reverse complement strand
CCCGCGCCGCCCGAAGCTTCGCCTCCGAGCGCGGCCGAATCCTCGGCCGGCAGCCGCCGCGCCTCGTCGAGCCAGGGCAGCGCGCCGAGCGAGGGCCAGCCGGTGCGCTTCCGGATCAGCGCGATGGCGGGGTTGAATAGCGCAAGATCGCCGCGGAACTTGTTGACCACGAAGCCGCGGATGCGCGTCCGCTCGCGCGCCGGCAGCAGCGCATGCGTGCCGACCAGCTGGGCGATCACCCCGCCGCGCTCGATGTCCCCGGCCAGGATGACCGGCAGATCGGCGGCCTCGGCGAAACCCATATTGGCGATGTCGCCCTCGCGCAGATTGACCTCGGCCGGGCTGCCCGCGCCCTCGACCAGCACGAGATCGCGCCCCTCGCCGACGAGCGCGAAGCTCTCCAGCACGCGGGGCAGGAGCGTGGGCCTGAGCGCGCGATAGGCCAGCGCGTCGGCCCGGCTGCGCACGCGGCCCTGGACCACGATCTGCGCCATGCCCTCGCCCTCGGGCTTGAGCAGCAGCGGGTTCATGTGCCGCGAGGGCGCGAGGCCGCAGGCGCGCGCCTGAAGCGCCTGGGCGCGGCCGATCTCGCCGCCGTCCGCGGTCACCGCGGCGTTGTTCGACATGTTCTGCGGCTTGAACGGCGCGACCTTCAGGCCGCGCCGGGCGAAGGCGCGGCACAGCCCGGCGACCAGCAACGACTTGCCCACATCCGAGCCGGTGCCCTGGACCATCAGGGCGGGCGGCCTATTTGCCAAGGAAGTCCCGCAGCCGGTCAGCCTCGGCGTTGGACGCGGCGCCCTCCAGCACGATCGCGCGCGCCGAGACCTTCTTGCCGTAATAGGCCTCGTCATAGGTGTCGCGCGGGGTCAGCACGGCGCCTTCCAGCGAGAGCGCGCCATAGAGCCCGACCGCGCCGAGCGCAAAGGCCTCGATATCCTTGCCCAGCGCGCCGGTGGTCGCCGCCTCCTCGCCGCCGCCGACCAGTCCGATCGCCACCTGCATCTCGCCGCCGATCTTGAACTTGTCCTGGAGCACGGCCTGGAGTCCCTTTTCGGTCAGGATCAGGAACACGATCGAGACATCCTCGATGCCGAACTGCACGCCGAGGCTGCCCCCGGACAGGCTGTAGAAGGCGGGATAGCTCCACCCCGATTGCGGGTTGCGCACCAGCAGCGCCCCGTTGCCGAACTCGCCGCCCAGGATGAAGCCGCCCTTGTAGAGGTCGGGCACCACGAGGACCGCGCGGGCCTTGGCCAGCCCGGCTTCGAAGCTCGGCCTGAACTTCTCGTCGGTGCGCAGCCGCTCGACCGTGCCGAGTGCGCGGTTGACGATCTGCTGCTCGTCGACCTTCTCCTGGGCGAGCGCGCGCGGCCCTACTCCCGCCGCCAGGGCGAGAATCGCGGCCGCCCACGCAATCCGCAACCAGCTCGAACTCATCTCCTCACCTCAATATTCGACCCCGGGCTGGGCCTTCACCCCGCCGCGGAACGGATGCTTGACCAGGGCCATCTCGGTCACCAGATCGGCGGCCTCGATCAGCTCCTGCGGCGCGTTGCGCCCGGTCGCCACCGCGTGCTGGGCGCGGGGCCGCGCGGCCAGCGCGGCGAGCACCCGTTCGGTCGGCAGATAGCCATAGCGCAGCACGACGTTCAACTCATCGAGGATAATCATGGCGATTTCCGGGTCGGCGAGCATGCGCTCGGCCTCGGCCCAGGCGCGCTCGGCGGCGGCGATGTCGCGCGCACGGTCCTGCGTCTCCCAGGTGAAGCCCTCGCCCATCGCCTTGAAGGTGACCAGCCCGCCGAGGCCGGCCAGCACCCGGCGCTCGGCGGTGTCCCAGGCACCCTTGATGAACTGGATCACGCCCACCCGCTTGCCGTGGCCGACGCAGCGCAGCGCCATGCCGAAGGCGGCGGTGGATTTGCCCTTGCCGGGGCCGGTATGGACGATGAGCAGGCCGCGCTCGGCGGTCTTGCCGGCCATCATGCGGTCGCGCGCCGCCTTCTTGCGCGCCATCTTGCCGCGATGCGCGGCTTCCGCGTCCTCGCCCGCCTCCGGCGCGCCGGCCTCGTGCGCGGTCAATTTGGATTGTTCCGGCATCCGTTCAGTGTAGCACGGTCGTCTTCAGCCGCTCGGCCGCATCGTTGCGCCGCGGCCGCCACAGGCCGCGCGCGATCGCCTCGCGGAACCGGGCCTCGATCTCCGCCAGCGCGGCCGGGTTCGCCCCGGCCAGAAAAGTACGCACGGCGTCCTCGCCGAGATAGGCGTCGAACAGCGCCTCGAAATGATGATCTTTCACCGCGTCCGTGGTGGCGGCGAAGGCGAACAGATAGTCCACCGTGGCGGCGATCTCGAACGCGCCCTTATAGCCATGCCGCATGACGCCCGCGATCCACTTCGGATTGGCGGCGCGGCCGCGCACGATGCGCGCGATCTCCTCGGCGAGCGTGCGGATGCGAGGGGACTCGGGCCGCGAATGGTCGGGGTGGTAGATCGCGGGCGCGCGCCCGGCGAGTTCGCGCACCGCCGCCGCCGCGCCGCCCTCGAACTGGTAATAGTCGTCGGAATCGAGCAGGTCGTGTTCGCGATTGTCCTGGTTCTGCACCACCGCCTCGGACCCGGCGAGCCGCGCCGCGAACAGGTCGGGGACGGCCACGCCTTGCGCGCCTGCGCCATAGGCGAAGCCGCCCCAGGCGAGATAGGCGCGCGCGAGATCGGCGGCGCTGTCCCAGCCGCGTTCGTCGATCAGCGCCTGGAGTCCAGCGCCGTAGGCGCCGGGCTTCGAGCCGAACACCCGGAATCCCGCGCGCCGGTCCGCCTCCTTCGCGTCCAGCCCGGCGCGCGCGAGCTGGGCCGATTCGCTCCGCCAGCGTGCGGCGAGCGGATTGACTTCGGCCGGCTCGTCGAGCGCGGCGACCGCGCGGCTGGCCGAGTCGAACAGGTCGATCAGATTGGGGAAGGCGTCGCGGAAGAAGCCGGAGACGCGCAAGCTGACATCCACCCGCGGCCGGTCGAGCAGGCCCGCCGGCATCACCTCGAATCCGATCACCCGGCGCGAAGCATCGTCCCAGCGTGGCCGCGCGCCGATCAGCGCGAGCGCCTGCGCGATATCGTCGCCGCCGGTGCGCATCGCGCTGGTTCCCCAGGCCGAGAGCAGCAGGGCGCGCGGCCAGGCGCCATGGTCCTGGCGGTGGCGCTCGACCAGGAGCTGGGCCGATTTCCAGCCCAATTGCCAGGCCGCCGGCGTGGGCAGCGCGCGATTGTCCACCGAGTAGAAATTGCGCCCCGTCGGCACCACCTCGGGCCGGCCACGGCTGGGCGCGCCGGAGGGGCCGGGCGGAACGAAACGTCCGTCGAGCCCGCGCAGCAGCGCTTCCGTCTCCGCCGCGCCGCTGGCGATCACCGCCGGGCGCAGCTCGCGCGCGATCCAGCCGAGCACCGGGGCCGTGCGCGTCCATGCGGGGTCGGGCACCCGCTTGCCCTCGATGAGAGCGATCGCCAGCGCCTCCAGCCGCTCGACCGTGTCGCCATTGGTGCGCCAGGCGGGCGAGTTGGTCCCGCTCCACCCCACCCCCAACCCCTCCCCGTCGAGGGGAGAGGAGTTCATGGTAACCCCTCGCCCTTGAGGGGAGGGGCCTGGGGTGGGGGTCAGAGCTGCAGGCCACGGGCCGGTCCAGGGCTCGGCGGGCGCACAGTCGAGCGGATCGAAACCGAGCGCGAGATCGGCGGCAAGCGCGCGCAGCAGCGAAGCCTGCTCGGGCTTGTCGCCACGGGCCGCGCGGGCGATGGCGGCGAGCAGCTCGGCGAGCGCGCTTCCCTCGGGCGCGCGGCCGAACCGGTGCAGCCCGTCCTTGATCTGCAATTCCTTGATCTCGCAGAGATGCGCATCGAGTTTGCGCAGCGCCTCCGCGATCGGCTCGTCGGCCCGGATACCGCAATCCAGGTCGAGCCCGGTCGAGCGCAGCAGCGCGACTATCTCGGAGCGCAGCGGGCCGAGGCGGCGCGTATCCAGGCTGGCCGCCTCGAAATACTCGTCGACCAATCGTTCGAGCCGGGCGAGGGGGCCGAAACTGCCCGCGCGGGTGAGCGGGGGCGTGAGATGGTCGATCACCACCGCCTGGGCGCGGCGCTTGGCCTGGCTGCCCTCGCCGGGGTCGTTGACGATGAACGGGTAGAGATGCGGCAACGGACCCAGCGCCGCGTCGGGGAAGCATTCGGC
>JASHSH010000248.1 GCA_030040955.1 Rhodospirillales bacterium | reverse complement strand
GCTCAGCGTCACCTTGACGGCGTTCGCTGGCTGGTCGTCGGCGAAGGCAGCGCCGCTGCCCAGGCCGACCGCGAGGGCCGCAGCCCCCAAAGCCAGAATTTTTCTCATTGCTTCCCCTCTGGTTGACGTTAGGACCATCCCCGAAAATGGGGAGAAATCCGGACTTGGTCAGTAACTTAAACTGTATGACCGGTCGTGAACTGAACTTTACTTTTCGAACGGCCGATTGGAAACCCAAAATCGACCGGCTTGTGACGAAAATGCCGGCTTGTGACATTTCCGCCACATGCGAGACTATCAATTTGATTTATCTAAATTATCTGCTTGATCTCCGACTGTTTGCCTTCCGGCACGTGGATCGGCAGGCCTTCCGAACGATCGGAAAGCTCTTGCGCCGCTCCCGTGCCCGGCCGGCGCTTGGACGGCGCCGCCGGCTGGGCGATCCCGATCTTCGCGTCGCGGGTGAACAATGAGAAAGGGCGGCCGAAGCCGCCCTTTCCAAGTCGAAGCCGCGGAAGTTCAGAAGTTGATCGTGGTGCCGAGCTCGCTCACGATGCCCTTGTTGGTGCCGATGACGGCGCCGGCTGGCATCTTGTAGCTGACATCGTAGCCTTCCCAGGTGAGCAGCACGCCTGGGCCGAGCGTGTATTGCGCCTCGAGGCCCCAGATCTGTCCGGTCTCGGTTCCGGCGAAGGTGCCGTTCGAGGTTCCGGTCAGCGGCTGGTTGGCGGTGGCGCAAGGTCCGGCGTTGCAGGCGAAGCCGGTGGCCTCGACATAGTTGGCGGCGACGCCCCAGGGCCCGCCGGACCAGCCGACGCCCAGATCCCAGTAGCCGCCGACCAGGGCCGCCGTCTTCGACGCATTCTCGACCGCGGCCGGCTGGTTCGGAATCGAGCGCTGGCCGACATTGCCGCCGATCGTGAAGCCGGAGACGGTGAAGTTGACGCCGCCGTCGATGCCGGTGATGTCGCCCGCCGTCGGCCCGAGCGCGACCGTGGCCGCCTGCGTGCCGGCCATGTTGTCGATGCTCTCGTGCGTCATGCCGAGATTGCCCTTGAGCTCGCTTTCGCCGAACTTGCCGTCGTAGGTAAGCCCGCCGCTGACCGACTGGCCGCCCCAGGCGGAACCGGCGATGTTCTTCGTCGCTCCGTAGGAATCGTCGCTCGCCATGTTCGGCGTGTAGGTGACCATCAGCTGGATGCCGCCGAGATCGGGCGTGGTATAGGCGATCTTGTTCGCCCAGTAGTCGTCGAAGGTCTCGCTCTGCCAGCCGTGCAGCTGGGTGCCGGGCGGGCCGACGATGTAGGCGGAGGTGCGATTCCAGTCGAGTCCGTTGACGCCGTAGGAAGGCGCGTGGACCGCGGTCTGGCCTTGCGCGTTCTGCATCCAGCCGATCTGAAACTGACCGAAGCTTCCTGAGAATCCGGCGAAGCCGCCTTGCTGGGCGGCCGCGGCGCCGGCGTTCGGGCCGAAGCCCTGGTTGATCTTGCCCACGGCGCCGTAATAGGTGCCGCCCTCGGACGCCGCCGAGGACGCGAGCAGGCCCAGATTGGCCTCGACGGTGACGCCGTTGTCGAGCTTGGCCTTGCCGTCGAGCGTGAAGCCGTTATTGCCCTGCTCGAACATGCGCGCCATGCTCTCGTTGGAGTCCTGCGCCGCGTAGCCATACCATTCCTGGACTTGGCCCGAGACCGTCACCTTGACAGCGTTCGCCGGCTGGTCGTCGGCCAGGGCGGAACCGCCGCCGAGACCGAGCGCCAGGGTCGAGGCTCCCAAAGCCAACCATCTTTTCATTCAAACCCTCCTGTCGCTGTGCGGACCCGCCCGGTATTCGATCCCGATCGAGTCGCGCGGAGGATAGACAGCGAGAGAAAATTACAAGTATTAAAATCAAATATAAAATCTATTATTTTGACACACGTGGCAAATTCAGCACAGAATGTGAATAATTTGTGCTGAATATAAATTTATCACTGCTTTCACGAACATTTATTCATGAACTAGCCGATTTATTCATGTAAATTTATCGCATGAATGTATATATAGTTTCATGAATTGGCGTTTTCGTGGATATTTATAAATAAGGCACGATGAAATTAAATAAGTAGATTGTAATTGTGACCGAGTTTCATTATTTTTATTTCATGAAACGCCGCGTTTTGGCCCCCTCACCTCCGAGAGTCGATATCGGGGCCGCCCGCGGAACAAGCGCGCCGGGCTGCGGCCGGGGCGCTCCCGGCCGGGCGGCGGATATCGGAAGCCTTGGATCGGCCGGGGGCGCTGTGCTATCACAATGCCGTCCATCGACAGATCGGGGTCGCGGCGAGCATGCGGATGCGGAGCATTGCGGGACTGGCTTGCGGGGCGGCCTTGGCCGCGCTGCTGGCCGCGTGCGACGAGGAGGAGCTGAACTACCCGATCCCGCAGATGCCGCACGTGCCCGAGAAGTACACCAACGACAAGCCGTCGTCGGTGTTCGGCGAAGGCGGGCTCGACCTGTTCGGCGGGCCGACGAAGAAGCCGGGCGAGGGCGAGGGCGGCGGCATCGGCGTCAACGCTTATCTGTGGCGGGCGACGCTGGACACGATTTCGTTCATCCCGCTGTCGTCGGCGGATCCGTTCGGGGGTGTGATCATCACCGACTGGTACACGCCGCCCGAGGCGCGCAACGAGCGCTTCAAGCTGACCATCTTCATCCTCGACCGCCAGCTGCGCGCCGACGGCATCCGCGTCTCGGTGTTCCGCCAGGTGCGCAACGAGAACGGCGACTGGTCCGACGCGCCGGTCGACGTCAAGACCGCCGCCGACATGGAGAACGCGATCCTCGCCAAGGCACGCGAGCTGCGGCTCACCGATACCGCCAACAAGGGTTGAGCGGCGATTTGACGGCCGCTCGGCCGGTGGACCGCTAGAGCATGACGGCGCGGGACCGACGCTACGAACCCAAACACGTCGAGGCCCGCTGGCAGCAGGCGTGGGAAGAACGCGGCTGCTTCGCGGCGCGCGAATCGGACGCCCGCCCCAAATACTACGCGCTCGAGATGTTCCCCTACCCGTCGGGGCGCATCCATATGGGTCATGTGCGCAACTACACGCTGGGCGACGTGCTCGCCCGCTACAAGCGCGCGCGCGGATTCAACGTCCTACACCCGATGGGCTGGGACGCGTTCGGCCTGCCGGCGGAGAACGCGGCGATCGAACGCGGCATCCATCCCGCCATCTGGACGCGCGAGAACATCGCCACCATGCGCGCGCAGCTCAAGTCGATGGGCCTGTCCTACGACTGGTCGCGCGAGATCGCCACCTGCGATCCGAGCTACTACAAGCACGAGCAGCGCATGTTCCTCGAATTCCTCGAGGCCGGGCTGGTCTACCGCAAGGAGAGCTGGGTCAACTGGGATCCGGCCGAGCACACCGTGCTCGCCAACGAGCAGGTGATCGACGGGCGCGGCTGGCGCTCGGGCGCGCCGGTTGAGAAGCGGCTGCTCGCGCAGTGGTTCCTGCGCATGACCGCCTATTCCGAGGACCTGCTCGACTCGCTCGCCCGCCTCAAGCGCTGGCCCGAGAGGGTTCTGCTGATGCAGGAGAACTGGATCGGCCGCTCGGAGGGCGCGCGGGTGAACTTCGCGCTCCGCGCCAAGGACGGGAGCGTTCTCGATCCCGTCGAAGTGTTCACCACGCGGCCCGACACGCTGTTCGGCGCCTCGTTCCTGGCCCTCGCGCCCAGCCATCCGCTGGCGCTGCGCTTGGCCGAGTCCGATCCCCCGCTCGCCGCCTTCATCGCCGAGTGCAACCGCATCGGCACCTCGGAGGCGGCGCTGGAGACGGCGGAGAAGCGCGGCTACGACACCGGGGCGCGCGCGGCGCATCCCCTGGGCGGGACGAACGCGCTGCCGGTCTATGTCGCGAATTTCGTGCTGATGGAATACGGCACCGGCGCGATCTTCGGCTGCCCGGCGCACGATCAGCGCGATCTAGACTTCGCCCGCAAATACGGGTTGCCGGTGGTGCCGGTGGTGCTGCCGCCGGACGCGGACGCGGCCAGCTTCTCGGTCGGCGTCGAGGCCTATACCGGCGACGGCACGATCTTCAACTCGACCGCGCTGCTCGACGGGCTCGACGTGGCCGCTGCCAAGCGCCGCGCGATCGACGAGCTCGCCCGGCTCGGTCGCGGCGCGAGCGCGGTGACCTGGCGGCAGCGCGACTGGGGCGTCTCGCGCCAGCGCTATTGGGGCTGCCCGATCCCGGTAATCCACTGCCCCGATTGCGGCGTGGTGCCGGTGCCGCTCGCCGACCTGCCGGTGGTGCTGCCCGAGGATGTGAGCTTCGACAGACCGGGCAATCCGCTCGACCACCATCCGACCTGGAAGAACGTCGCCTGTCCGAAATGCGGCCGCGCGGCGCGGCGCGAGACCGACACCTTCGACACCTTCTTCGAATCCTCCTGGTACTTCGCGCGCTTCTGTTCGCCGCACGAGGAAAGCCGCGGCTTCACCCGCGCCAGCGCCGATTATTGGCTCCCGGTCGATCAGTATATCGGCGGGGTCGAGCACGCCATCCTGCACCTGCTCTATTCGCGCTTCTTCACCCGCGGCCTACGCGCCTGCGGCTATCTCGGCATCGACGAGCCGTTCGACGGCATGCTCACCCAGGGCATGGTGTGCCACGAGACCTACCGCGCCGCCGACGGCCGCTGGCTAACCCCCGACGAGGTCGACAAGGCGGAAGACGGTTCGCGCATCGAGCGCGCGAGCGGCGCGCCGGTGACCGTGGGCCGCTCGGAGAAGATGAGCAAGTCGAAGAAGAACGTGGTCGATCCCGCGCGCATCATCGAGGAATACGGCGCCGACACCGCGCGGCTGTTCATGCTCTCCGACAGCCCGCCCGAGCGCGATCTCGACTGGACCGAAGCGGGCATCGACGGCGCATTCCGCTATCTCAAGCGGCTGTGGCGGATGGTGACCGAATCGGCCGGCGCGCTGCCGCAGCCCAATTCCCCCGCGCCCGCGCGCATCGAGGGCGGCGCGCTGGAATTGCGCCGGCGCGCGCATCGCGCGATGTTCAACGTGACCGAAGACATCGAGCGCTTCCACTTCAACCGCGCGGTGGCGCGCGTGCGTGAGCTCACCAACGCGATCGACGAGCTGGCCGGCGACGAGCCCGGCGCGGCCTGGGCGCTGCGCGAGGCGCTGGAGACGGCGGTGCGCCTGTTCGCGCCGATGATGCCGCATATCGCCGAGGAGCTCTGGCGCGAGCTGGGCCACGCCGATCTGGTCGCCGAGCAGGCCTGGCCCGCGCCCGACGCCGCGCTGATCGCCGAGGAACAGGTGGTCTATCCGGTCCAGGTCAACGGCAAGCGGCGCGGCGAGCTGCGCTTCGCCAAGGGCGCCGACCGCGCCTCCGTCGAGGCCGCCGTGCTCGACCTTCCCTTCGTGCGCGCGCAGCTCGACGGCAAGGCCAAGCCGAAGGTGGTGATCGTGCCCGACCGCATCGCCAATGTGGTGATCGAGGGGGCGAAATGAGCGCCCGCGGCTCGCGCATCCTTGCGCCCGTGCTCGCGCTCGCGTTCGCTCTCGCCGGCTGCGGCTTCCGCCCGCTTTACGGCAACCGCGCCGTCGATCCGGACGTCGATCGCCAGCTCGCCAGCATCCATGTGGTGTCGCTCTCCGACCGCTCCGGCCAGCTGCTGCGCAATGCGCTGCTGCCGCGACTCAATCCGGGCGGCGAGCCGCTCGATCCCCGCTACGAGCTGCAAGTGATCCTGAAGACTTCCGAGGCGCAGGTCGCGCTGCAAACCGACCAGACCGCGACGCGCGACGAGGTCACCTACGCGGTCAGCTATGTGCTCTACCGGGACAAGGTGGCGCTGACCAAGGGCAGCTTCACCGACATCTTGAGCTAC
>JASHSH010000247.1 GCA_030040955.1 Rhodospirillales bacterium | reverse complement strand
GTCGCCACGGACGGCGCGGCGCACCTCCGGCCCCGACCGGTCCGGATCGGGGAGTCGTTAGTTACAGAGTTTTGAAGGTGGGTTCAAGGCCGCGTCTGCCCACCCATGGGGTCGATCCCAACGCGCCGGCGCCGCGCCTATTTCTCCGCTTCGCCTGCGTCCTTCGACTTGGCCAGCGCCTTGGTCAGCTCGAAGATACGCTTGCGCACCAGCGGATCGGAAATGCGGTAGTAGGCGCGCACCAGCTCGAGCGTCTCGCGCTTGGTCATCGGGTCGAGCTCGGGACTTTCGGCTGGTTCCTCCGCCAATCCCGCGATCATCATACGCGGGCTATGGTGCGAGGTGTCGTCCGACATCTCGTCGAAGAAATACGACATCGGCACGTCGAGCACGCGCGAGAGATCGTAGAGCCGCGACGAACCGATGCGGTTGGCGCCGCGCTCGTATTTCTGCACCTGCTGGAAGGTGAGGCCGAGCGCCTCGCCCAGCCTTTCCTGGCTCATGCCGAGCAGCGTCCGGCGCAGGCGCACCCGTCCGCCCACATGCACATCGACGGGATTCGGCCGGCCCGAAGGAGTTCGACCCCGGCCCGATCTTCGTTTCGGGCCGCCGGCCCCGCCCGGGCGGCCCTTTTTCGCGTTGGTGTCCATGGACGCTTCCCCCAAGTTTCCATCGACGCGAGACGCGGTACGCGCTTGCAACCGCTCGCGAACTTAGGCATACGCGAGTATGCGGGTCAATACGCGCGGGGAGCGTTCACCGCGTCGTGCGTAGGTTGCGAGGAAGGAAGAATGAGCGCCGGTGCCGGCCCAGGCGCGTTATGCGGTCAGGTCCAAAATCCTCCCCGAGGCGAGCGGCAGCAATCCGCTCGCCTCGTCCGGCATCGGGGCGGCGGCCACGGTCGTGCGGTCCAGGACCGTCTGGTAGGCGGAGGCCGCTGCGGCGAACTGCGAGATGGAGCCCAAGTCCGAGCCGGACTCGCCTTCCTGCGCGAAATACGCCGGCGCCGCTAAGGAGGAGACTTGGGCTTGAGGCTGATCGTCGGAGGACGAACCTTCCGAATTAGCACCGATGCCGGTACCGGCGGAATCGAACGGGTTCGATACCGGGGCGACCGGATCGACGCGGCCCGCCTCGCCGCCGCGTGCGGTCGGCGTGGCGGCGGCGACGCCGGCAAGCGCGCGCGGGTCCACGGAGCCGGTCGCACCGGCGGACGTTACGGCAACCAACGCGATGTCCCTCCCGATCCGGCATCGCACGGGCCCAGACCCGTCACGTTAAAGCGGCCGGAACCCCGCACCTGTGACGCCGATCACAGCCCGCGCCCCCTTGTTGCGCCCGCGAATGCCAAGCTAGGTTGGCCGCGACCGAGATGCCCGACGACGCACACAGTCTAGCCGAAGCGGCGCGCGCCACCAATGCCTGGCCGTTCGTCGAGGCGCGCGCGCTGCTCGACCAGCGGCTGAAGGGCCGCGCGCCGGACAAGGGCTATGTGCTGTTCGAGACCGGCTACGGTCCCTCCGGGCTGCCGCATATCGGCACCTTCGGCGAGGTGGTGCGCACCAACATGGTGCGCCATGCCTTCGAGCTGCTGGCACCGGGGATGCCCAGCCGCCTGTTCGCCTTTTCTGACGACCGCGACGGACTGCGCAAGGTGCCCGACAACCTGCCCGAGCGCGAAATGATAGCCAGGCATCTCGGCAAGCCGCTCACCGACATTCCCGACCCGTTCGGGACGCATGCGAGCTTCGGCGCGCACAACAATGCGATGCTGCGCGGTTTCCTCGACTCGTTCGGTTTCGACTACGAGTTCGTGAGCGCGACCGACTGCTACAAGTCGGGCCGCTTCGATGCGGGTTGCCTCGCGGTGCTGCGCCACTACGATGCGATCATGGAGGTGATGCTGCCCACCCTCGGCGAGGAGCGCCAGCAGACCTACAGCCCGTTCCTGCCGATCTCGCCGCGTACGGGCCGCGTGCTCCAGGTGCCGATCCTCGAGCGCGACGTAACGAGCGGCACCATCGTCTATCGCGACGAGGACGGAACCGAGACGCGGACCGAGGTGACGGGCGGGCGCGTCAAGCTGCAATGGAAGGCCGACTGGGCGATGCGCTGGTACGTGCTCGGCGTGGACTACGAGATGGCCGGCAAGGATCTGATCTCCAGCTACGAGCTCGCCGCGCGCATCTGCCGCATCCTCGGCGCCGAGCCGCCGCAGAACCTCATCTACGAGCTGTTCCTCGACGAGGTCGGCCAGAAAATCTCCAAGTCCAAGGGCAACGGGCTCTCCATCGAGGACTGGCTGCGCTATGCGCCGCGGGAGAGCCTGGCACTGTTCATGTACCACCGGCCCAAATCGGCGAAGCGGCTCTATTTCGACGTGATCCCGCGCACCGTCGACGAGTACCTGATCTTCCTCGACAAGTACCCGCAAGAGGACGCGCGCCGGCGGCTCGACAATCCGGTCTGGCACATCCATGCCGGTAAGCCGCCGCCGCCGATCGAAGGGGTGAGCTTCTCGCTTCTGCTCAACCTCGCTTCCGTCTGCCACGCCGAGGATCGCGGCGTGCTGTGGCAGTTCATCACCCGCTACCGCCCCCATCTCGCGCCCGGGCAGGCGCCGCTGCTCGAACGGCTGGTCGATCATGCGGTCGCGTATTACCGCGACTTCGTGCGCCCGACGAAACGCTACCGTCCGCCGAGCGCGGCGGAGGCGGAGGCGCTGGGGGAATTCGCCGACAGCCTACGCGCGCTCGGCGCCGGCGCGGAGGCGGAGACGATCCAGACCGCGCTCTACGATGTCGGCAAGCGGCACGCCGCGACATTTCCGGAGTTGAAGTCCTGGTTCCAGACGCTGTACGAAGTTCTGCTCGGGCAGGAGCAGGGCCCGCGCATGGGCTCGTTCATCGCGCTCTATGGAGTCCAGGAAACTCTGGCGCTGATCGGGCGCGCGTTGGCCGGCGAGGATTTGTCCAAGGCGTGAAGCGGAGCGCGGTCTCGACGACCCTCGCGACTATTCCGGTGGTCGGCTTGATGGCGTGACCGTGCGCATGCGCGGCCAGATCGCATAGCCGACGGTGAGCGCGATCGCGCAGCCCAGAGCGGTCGCCGCCAGTCGATCGAGCATCGTCGCCAGCGAAGGCGTCCGCCCCAGATCGAGCAGCAGCATGATCAGCGGCGTCATCGCCGTCGCGTAGGCGGCATAGTTCGCACCGACCAGGATCGGCCGCAGCGCCGACAGGATACCGACCATCGCCACCAGCACGGGGATCGGCGGCGAGCCGAGCAAGAGCAGCATCGAGACCAGGACTCCGCACAGCGTGCCCAGTCCGCGTTGCACGGCGCGCATGACCGAGTCGGATGTCCGCCTGCGCACCACGAGGCTCACGGTCAGCGCGGCCCAATAGCCGTGATGACCGGGAAACAGCAGGGCCAGCGCCTCGGCGGCGCCCAGCGAGGCGGCGATGCGGGCGGGATATTGCCAGGCCGGCCAATGGAAGAGGGACCTTCTCCATCGTCGATACCGGTCCGCCAAGCTGGCCGGCGGCGAGGCGAATTCCGCGGCCGCGCCTGCCGGTGCCGGCGCTCGTCCGATCGCGCGCAGCCCCCAATCCAGAGCGAGCGCGACACAGGCCGTCCATGCCGCGCCGGCCAGGAACAAGAGCGCTAGCTGCCACGGAACCAACACCCCGGCCGCGAAGCCGGTCGCCATGATCGCGAGCACCGTGAATTGCGTCGTCGCCACCGCGAGCGTCCGGCCGATGCCGCCCAGCAGGGCGGCAATCCCGGCGATCGGCGCGATCGAGATTTCCCATGCACCTCCCAGGCGCGCGATCGAGGCGCCGACCAGCATGGCCGAAGCGCCCGCGAGGGCGGTCGCGGCCATGGCGCGCGCGCGAACGCCCGTCCCGGACCCGTCCTCCCCGCCCACGCCCAGCGCCAGGCCGCCGACGGACGCCGCCATCCCGAAGCCCAGATGTCCGCTGGCGGCGCCGAGCGCGACCGGCCCGGCCATCCCGAGCAGCGCCGCGACGATCCGAGCCGGCGAAGCCCGCGCTTGGCGGTTCCAGCGCAGGCTCCGCGAGACGATATTCCGTAGCGCTGCCGGCACCTTTCCCGCCCGCGTTTCCACCGCGCAGGCTATCGTCGGAAGTCGCCGGGCGGCAATGCTGTCGCCGTGCCTCCGCGCAGACGC
>JASHSH010000246.1 GCA_030040955.1 Rhodospirillales bacterium | reverse complement strand
CCGGCGCTCGGCCGGCGCGAGCGGGTCGCCCTCGCGCAGCCGCGCGGCGAGCCAGGAGCGGAAGCCGGGGACCGGCGAGAGCGTGGCGAAGGTCTTGAGGCGAGGAAATTCGCGGCTGAGATCGTCCACCACCCGCTTGATCAGGAAATTGCCGAAGCTGATCCCGGCCAGCCCCTTCTGCGCGCTGGTGATGGCATAGAAGATGGCCGCGTTGGCGCGGCCCGGATCGCCCAGCGGCGCGGTCTCGTCGAGCAGCTCGTGGATATTCGCCGCCATGCCGCGCACCAGCGCGACCTCGACGAAGATCAGCGGCTCGTCGGGCATGCGCGGGTGGAAGAATGCGAAGAACCGGCGGTCGGGATCGAGCCGGTTCTTGAGGTCGTGCCAGCTTTGGATGGCGTGGACCGCCTCGTAATTGGTGATCTTCTCGAGCACGAGCGCGGGCGAGCGCCAGGTGATGCGGTGCAGCTCGAGGAAGCCCACGTCGAACCAGCCGGCGAGCAGCTCGCGCAGTTCGCCCTCCAACGCGGATATGGCCGGATCGCCGTCGGCGAGCGCCATCATCTCGGCGCGCAGATCGACCAGGAACTTGACCCCCTCGGGCAATCCGTTGAATTGGGCGAGCAAGCGGATGCGCGGGCTTTCCAGCGTCTCGCGCAACGCGCGTTCGCGCGCCAGCCGCTCGACCGGGCGGCGCGACTCCAGCACCGCCGCCATCGCCGCATCGATGCGCGCCGGATCGGTGCCGAACTCGTCGGCGAGGATGCGCAGAAATCGCCGCCGGCCTTCCGAGTCGAGGCCGAGATAGCTGCGCCCGAGCATGGCCGCGCGGGCGCGGGCGGAGACGTCGCCGCCCTTGCCGCTCAAGCAATCGCGCATGCGCTCGCGTAGCGCGTCGGCATCGTCGGGCGGCAGATCGGGGGCGAGACTGGGCGGCAGGCCGAGCTGACCGGCCACGTCGCGCCATACGCCGCGCAGCCGTTCGATCAACCCGGCGGCGGGCGCAGTGGGAGCGGGCTTCTCGGCGTCGGGCCGCATTTCGGTCACGCGCCTTCCTCCGCCCGCGCGGCGAGCGCGGACCAGACCGCGGGCAGCGCCTCGATCAGGTCCTCGGCGATCAGTCCCTGGCCGACCCGGGCGGCCGCGTCACCATGCATCCAGGCACCCGCGCAGGCGGCGGCGAACGGCTCCATGCCCTGTGCCAGCAGTCCGCCGATGATGCCGGCGAGCACGTCGCCGCTGCCGCCGGTGGCAAGCGAGGGCGGGGCGTTGTCGGAGATCGCCGCACGTCCGTCGGGCGCGGCGACCACCGTATCCGGGCCCTTGAGAAGTACGACCGCGCCCGATTCGCGCGCCGCCGCCCGCGCGCGCGTCAGACGGTCGCCGGTGCGCGCGAACAGCCGCGCATACTCGCCATCGTGCGGCGTAAGCAGCTTGGCGCCCCCCGCCCGCCATAGCGCGGCGGGATTGTCCGCGAAGCCGGTGAGCGCGTCGGCATCAAGCAGGCAGGTCTTGCCGGCGGCGAGCGCCTCCAGCACGAGCGCGTTCGTCGCCGCGCCGACCCCCAGCCCGGGGCCGAGGATCACGGCATTGTAGCGCTTGTCCGCCAGCAATTTCGGCCAGGCGCTCATGGGCCGGACGATGGTGCCCGGCGAGCCGGCGCGATAGACGGAAAGCGCGGCTTCCGGCGCGGCGATGGTGACCAGCCCGGCCCCGCTCCGGCGCGCCGCCAGCGCGGCGAGGCGTGCGGCGCCGGTCATCTCGCCCCCGCCCGCCACCAGCAGATGGCCGCGATCGTATTTGTGGCCCATGGGCATCGGCCATGGCAGCGCCGCGGCCCAGAGATCGGGCGCGTTGACGAAGGCGTTGGGGCGGATCGCATCGAGCACCGAGGCCGGGATGCCGATCTCGCCGACGACGAGCTCGCCGCAAAGCAGCCTGCCCGGCAGCAGCTTATGGCCGGGCTTGGGGCGGAAGAAGGTGACCGTGACCGCGCAGCGGGGCGCCGCGCCCAGCGTCTGGCCCGTATCGGCGTCGAGCCCGCTGGGCACGTCGATCGCGACGACCTCGTGGCCGCCTTCGTTCAGCGCCTGGACCATCGCCAACGCCGCGCCTTCGAGCGGACGCGCAAGTCCGGCCCCGAACAGCGCATCGACCACCAGCGGCCTCTCCGCGAGGAGGTCGGCGGACAGCTTCGCCAGCCCGCCGGTCCAGCGCGTTTCCATCGCGGCGGCATCGCCCTTCAGACGGGCCGGATCGCCGCCGAGCAACGCCACCCGTACCGGCCAGCCCCGGTTGGCCAATAGCCTGGCGACGACGAACCCGTCGCCGCCATTGTTGCCCGGCCCGCACAGGACCAGCGCCCGGCGCGGTGCATACCTGGCCCGAATCGCGCGCGCGACCTGCCAGCCGGCCGCTTCCATCAGCGCGAGCGAAGACGTGCCGCCGGCCGCCGCGGCGGCGTCGGCTGCGTACATTTCCTTGGTGGTGAGCAGGTGGGTCACGCGGCCCGAGCTCCGGTAGATCGGGTATCAGGGTAGCGCGGTGGCGGGCCGGCCTTAAGCGAATAGTGACGCGGGCGGCGGGAGTGAGCGGGCTAGCTTCCACCGCCGCGCCCGTCCACAATGGCTCCGAGCCGGCCATGATGATCATCCGCCACCTGCAATACCTGACCGCGCTGGCCCGCGAGCGCCATTTCGCGCGGGCCGCCGCGGCGTGCAACGTGACCCAATCCACGCTGTCGGCCGGCATCAAGCAGCTCGAGGAAAGCCTGGGCGTGCTGATCGTGGAGCGCGGCCAGCGTTTCCTCGGCCTCACCGAGGAAGGCGAGCGCGTGCTAGCGTGGGCGCAGCGCGTGCTGATCGACTATGCCGGGCTCCAGCAGGAGCTGAGCGAGATGCGCGAGGGCATGGTCGGCCAGCTGCGCATCGGCGCGATCCCGGTGACGCTGCCGATCGTGTCGCTGCTCACCGCGCCGTTCGCGGGCCGGCATTCGCGCACCGACATCGTGGTGACCTCGCTGACCTCGATCGAGATCCAGCGCCGGCTCGACGATTTCCGCCTCGATGTCGGCGTCACCTATCTCGACAACGAGCCGCTGGCGCGGGTGCGCGCGCAGCCGCTCTACCGCGAGCGCTACGTGCTGGTGACGCGGGCCGACGCGGTGCCGCGCGGCTGCGATTCGATCGGCTGGGCCGAGGCGGCCGGCCTCCCGATGTGCCTGCTCACGCCGGACATGCAAAACAGGCGCATCCTCGACATGCATTTCCACGAGGCGGGAGCGGTGGTTCGCGCCACGGTAGAGACCAACTCGCTGGTCACGTTGTGGTCGCACCTGCGCTTCGGGGGGTTGTCGACCGTGGTGCCGCAGACCTTCCTGCTGCTGCTCGGCGAGCGCGACGGGCTGGTGGCGATGCCCCTGACGGAGCCGGATGCGACGCACACGATCGGTCTGGTCGCCTCCGACCGCGATCCCCTGCCCCCGGTCGCCCGCGCGCTGCTCGACCTCGCCCGCGAGCTTGATCTGGGGCGCGCTATCGAACGCGAAACTCGCGCGCTTTTGCCGGCTAGCCGGCCCGCGCCGGCTGATCGATAGCGTCGATCATCCCATCCACAAGTTTCGTTGGATTGGCCCCCGCCCGGCGCCGAGACTCGATTCGCGCCGCCGGCGTTCCGCGAACGGACAAGACGGAGCGATGCGACAGCGAGCGGCGCGGGAGGCGGACATGGCCAAGATTCTCTGCGTGCTCTACGACGACCCGGTCGGCGGATATCCCAAGTCCTACGCGCGCGACAGCGTGCCCAAGATCGAGCGCTATCCGGGCGGCCAGACCGCGCCGACGCCCAAGCATCTCGATTTCACGCCGGGCGACCTGCTCGGCTCGGTCTCCGGCGGGCTGGGACTGCGCAAGTTCCTCGAGGGGCTCGGCCATAGCTTCGTGGTCACCTCGGACAAGGAGGGCCCGAATTCGCGCTTCGAGCGCGAACTCCCCGACGCCGAGGTGGTGATCTCGCAGCCCTTCTGGCCGGCCTATCTGACGGCCGAGCGAATCGCCAAAGCGAAGAAGCTGAAGCTCGCCATCACCGCCGGCATCGGATCGGACCATGTCGATCTCCAGGCCGCGATCAAGGCCGGGATCACCGTGGCCGAGGTCACCTACAGCAACAGTATCAGCGTCTCCGAGCATGTGGTGATGATGATTCTCGGGCTGGTGCGCAACTACATCCCCTCCTACAA
>JASHSH010000245.1 GCA_030040955.1 Rhodospirillales bacterium | reverse complement strand
GCCGCATGACATTCAGAGAACCGCGTTGCGGAAGTTGCGGATGCTCAACAATGCCAGGC
Organism: Rhodospirillales bacterium; assembly: GCA_030040955.1. GTDB lineage: Bacteria > Pseudomonadota > Alphaproteobacteria > Rhodospirillales > Magnetospirillaceae > JASHSH01. Next base: position 9,183 of record JASHSH010000245.1, on the reverse strand, counting down.
GATTGGCCGATCTCAAGGTGCCGCCGAACAACCGGATGGAGGCATTGAAGCGGGATCGGGCCGGACAGCACGGCATCCCGATCAACGATCGATGGCGCATCTGTTTCGTCTGGACGAAAGGAGGTCCGGCCGATGTCGAAATCGTCGAGGATCGCTAATCGGATTCCGAATCCGACGCCCGGCGAAATGCTGCTGCTCGACTTCATCGAGCCGATGGGGCTCAGCCAGAATGGCTTGGCGCGCGCGATCGGCGTGCCGCCGCGCCGGATCAACGAAATCGTGCTGGGCAAGCGGGCGATCACCGCGGATACCGATCTGCGGCTCGCCCGCTATTTCGGCATCTCCGAGGGGTTCTGGATGGGCGTGCAGGCGGACTACGAGCTGCTGGAACGCCGCCGCGAAATCGAAGCGGAGCTCGCCGGCATCGCGCCGCGTCGGCGGGCGGCCTGACGCGGCCGCCGATCCGCGTCTGTCTGGAAGCCGCGCTCCGGCCTCAGGCCGGCACGGTCTCGCGCTTGGCCCGGGTCTTGCCGCGCGCATTCTTGTAGAGCGCGCCCTGCTGCATGATGACGTGCAGGTTGGTCTTGTCCTGGAGCAGCCGCACGTCGGCCACCGGATCGCCGTCCACCAGCAGCAGATCGGCGACATAGCCCTCGCGCACCAGGCCGAGCTCGTGGCCCATGCCCATCACCTCGCCGCCGACGCGCGTCGCGCATTGCAGCGCCTCGCTCGGTCCGTAGCCGAACAGGTTGACGAAATGCTCGATGTCGCGCGCATTCGTCCCCTGCGGCACCCAGGCGAAGCCGTAATCGCCGCCGACCAGCACGCGCACGCCGCGCCGGCGCAGCTCGGCATAGACGGACCGGCTGCGCTCCAAGCATTTGTCGAGCCCCAGCCGGCAGGCGTCGGCATGGGTGAAGCCCCAGGGATCGGCCTCGTACAGGCTGTTGTAGATCAGGCCGATGGCGGGCCCGACGAAGATGCGGTCCTTGGCGGCTTCGAGCATGTCGAGCGCCTCCTCGTCGGCGGCGTCGCAATGGTAGATCACGTCGACGCCGCAGCGCACCGCGCGCTTGACCGATTCGGTCGCGCGCGCATGGCACGAGACGCGGCGGCGATAGGAGTGCGCGGTCTCCACCGCCGCCTTCACCTCCGCCTCGCTCATCACGGTGAGATCGCCGCGCGCGGGGGTGACGAAATCGTCGCCCGAAATGTTGATCTTGACGTTGTCGACCCCTTCGCGGATGCACACGCGCGTCGCGCGCACGATCGCGTCGACGCCGTCGGCGACCATCCCGAAGCTGGAGCGTTCCTGATGCTGGCGCGTCTCGTCGCCCAATCCGCCGGTCACGGTGATCTCCGGGCCGGCCGCGCGCAGCCGCGGGCCGGGAATCAGCCCCGCGTTGATCTCATTGCGGATCACCACGTCGAGCCGCAGCTTGGCGCTGGCGGCGCTGTACGCGCTGGTGAATCCGGCATCGAGCACCGTCTTGGCGTTGTGCATCGTGACCAGCACATGCTCCTCGGGCGGAATGTCGCCGAGATCGGTGTTGCGGGTGGCCTTGTGGAACGAGAGATGCGCGTGTCCCTCGACTAGGCCGGGCATCAGGGTCGCGCCGCCGGCGTCGATCGTCTCCGCGTCCCTCTCCGCGATGCGCGATTTGGAAATCCTCGCCACCCGGCCGTTCTTGACCAGAACGTCGGCGGCGAACGCGTCCGCGCCGGTGCCGTCCCAAACCGTCGCGCCGCGAAACAGCGTGCCCGCACTCATGGTCGTTCCTCCGGTCGAATATTGGCGATCGAGCATTGGGTGTGGCGCGCGCGCCAACCGGTATCGTTCCCGCGAGGCTATGAGCGTGCCTCGCCCGCGTCAATGCGCCGGCGTGGGCGAAGCGGGCGCGGACCGACGCTTGGTGGCGGCGATTCCGCGCGCCATTCCCATTGACGCGGGCGGTCAAATCCGTCGTAATTTCCGGCATAAGAGCCGACCGTCTCGCGCAAGAGGACGGTCCGGGCACCGCCACGGCGCCCGACGGGGAGGATCGGGGTGAAGGTCGGCATCAACCTGCTGGTCGTCGGCGGATTCATCCGTCCGGACAAGGACCGCGCCACGCTCGAACTGATCGCGGGCGCGGGCTATGACGGCGTCGAAGTCCCCGTCTTCTCCGGCCAGCCCGCGGACTATGCCGCACTGGCGCGGCTTCTCGATCAGCTCGGGCTGGCGCGCACGGCGGCCGTGATCATCCCGGACGCGGCGCGCAATCCGGTCGATCCCGACCCCGCCGCGCGCGCCCGCGCGCGCGATCACGTCCGCTGGGCAATCGATTGCATGACCGCGCTCGGCGCCAAAGTCGCGGCCGGTCCGTTCCACTCGCCGCTGGCGCTGTTCACCGGCCAGGGCCCGACCGCGACCGAGCTCGCCCATCTCGCCGAGTTCCTGCGCTTCTTCGCCGAGGCAGCGGCGCAGGCCGGCATCCGGCTCGCGCTCGAGCCGCTCAATCGGTTCGAATGCTACATGCTGAACACGCAGGCGCAGGGGGGCGCGCTGCGCCGGGCGGTCGCGCATCCGAACCTCACCATCCTCTACGACACGTTCCACGCCAATATCGAGGAACGCGACATGGTGGCCGCGATCGGCGAGCACATCGCCGATATCGGCCATATCCACATTTCCGAGAACGACCGCGGCATCCCCGGCCGCGGCCATATCGACTGGCGGAGCGTGTTTCCGGCGATCAAGCGGACCGGCTACGACGATTGGCTCACCCTCGAGGCCTTCGGCCGGGCGGTGCCCGAACTGGCGGCGGCGACGCGGGTGTGGCGCGACCTGTTCCCCGACCTGCCGACCCTGGTCAAGGAAAGCATCGCGCTGATCCGCACCGAATGGGCGCGGGCCTGAGCATGGCGGAAGCCGCGCCCCGCTTCGAGATGCGCGGCATCCGCCGCACCTTTCCCGGCGTGGTCGCGCTCGACGATGTGAGCTTCTCCTGCGCCGCCGGCGAGGTGCATGCGCTGTGCGGCGAGAACGGCGCCGGCAAATCCACCCTGATCAAGGTGCTCGGCGGCGTGCATCAGCCGGACGCCGGGACCATCCTGCTCGACGGCAAGCCGGTCCGCCTCAACCATCCGCTGGAGGCGCGCCGGCACGGGATCAGCATCATCCACCAGGAGCTGAGCCTGCTGCCGGAGCGCAGCGTGGCGGACAACATCTATGTCGGGCGCGAGCCGGGGCGCCTCGGCCTGCTCGACCGCGCCGCCATGCGCGCCGGCGCCGAGACCTGGCTGCGCCGCTTCGGCTGCCGCTTCGGCGCCGACGCGGTGGCCGGATCGCTGTCGATCGCCGAGCAGCAGGTGGTCGAGATCGCCAAGGCGCTGGTGTTCAACGCGCGCATCCTGGTGATGGACGAGCCCACCGCCGCGCTCGACGAGACCGAGACCGAGCGGCTGCTGGCGCTGGTGCGCCAGTTGCGGGCCGAGGGCGTGGCGATCGTGTTCATCTCGCACCGCATGCGCCATCTGTTCGCCGTCGCCGACACCATCACCGTGCTGAAGGACGGCAAGCTGGTCGGCACGCGGCCCAGGGGCGCGACTTCGCCCGAGGAGATCGTGCGGATGATGGTGGGCCGCGAGCTCAAGGATTATTACCCCGCGCGGCGCGCGCGCGCGCCCGGCGCGCCGGTGCTCACGGTCGCCGGCGGCGGCAACGAGTGGATCGAGGGGATCGGGTTCGAGCTGTACCCGGGCGAGATCGTCGCGGTCGCCGGGCTCGAAGGCTCGGGCAAGGCCGCGCTCGGCCGCGCGATCTTCGGCGCCGCCCCGTTCAGCCGGGGCCAGATGGTCGTCGGCGGCCAAGCGGTGCGGCCCAATACGCCGCTCGACGCGATCCGCCTGGGCATCGGCTACGTCTCGGACGATCGCAAGGCCGAGGGATTGGCGCTGCGCCAGTCGGTGCTCGAGAACGCGCTGCTGGCGATGCGGGGCATCGCCGCGATCTTCTCGCGTCCCGGCCGCACCGCTCCGCGAGGCCGCGGCATCGACCAGCTGCTGCGCGAAGTCGATGTGCGCGCCGCCGGCTACGACCAGCAGATCCGCCTGCTGTCGGGCGGCAACCAGCAGAAGACCGTGCTGGCGCGCTGGCTGGCGCTGGCGCCGCGCATCCTGGTCTGCGCCGAGCCGACCCGCGGCATCGACGTCGCCGCCAAGGCGGCGATCTACCGGCTGCTGCGCGCCTACGCCGATTCCGGCAAGGCGGTGCTGACGATCACCTCCGACCTGCCCGAGGCGATCGGCATCGCCGACCGGCTGCTGGTCATGCACGAGGGCAGGCTCGCCGGCGAGCTGCCGGCCGGCGCCACCGAGGAGGATGTCGTGGCGCTGGCGGCCGGGCACCAATTCGAGGCCGCCCCGGCATGAGCGAAGCCGCCGCCATCGCCGCGCCGGCGCGCGCGCGCGTCCGATCCGGCGCCTGGCTCGCCCCGGCGATGATCGTGCTCTGCTCGCTGGCCGCCTATTGCGTCGCCGCGGCGGCGACCCATCAGACGGGGCAGATTTCGGTCGACGGGTTCGTCGGCCTGATCCAGCGCACGGTCGCGCTCGGCATCGTCGCCCTCGGCCAGACCCTGGCGATCCTGGTCGGATCCATCGACCTCTCGGTGGCGACGCTGGTCAGCGTGGGCGCGGTCATGGCGTCCTGGATGATGCAGGGCCAGCCCGACATGATGGTGCCGGCGAGCCTGTTCGTGCTCGCGCTGTCGGCGCTGGTCGGCGTCGCCAACGGGCTGATCGTGACCCAGCTCCGGGTCAATCCCTTGATCGCCACGCTCGGCGTGGGGCTGGTGCTGCAAGGCATCCTGAGCGCCAGCTTCCAGGATTTCGCCGGCTCGGTGCCCAAGGAATTCCAGATCTTCGCCTACGGCACCGTCGGCCCGGTCACGCTCTCGATCCTGCTGATGTTCGCGCTCGCCCTCGTCGAGTGGCTGGCGCTGAGCCGGACCCGTTTCGGCGCGCATGTCTACGCCACCGGGGGCAACCCGGAGGGCGCGCGGCTGGCCGGCATCAAGACCGCGCGCGTCGTCGTGCTCGCCCATATGCTGTGCAGCCTGGCCGCCGGCCTGACCGGACTTTATCTGGCGAGCCGGCTGCGGTCGGGCGCGCCCTGGGTGGGCCGCGACGGAGTCTACGACCTCGAATCGATCGCGGTGGTGGTGATCGGCGGCACCGTGCTCGCCGGCGGCAAGGGCGGCGTGTGGGGCACGATGTCCGGCGTCATCCTGTTCGGCTGCCTGGACGCGATCTTCACCATGGCCGGCGTCGACGCCTTCATCAAGCAGGTGCTGCGCGGCGCGATCGTGGTGGCCGCGGTCGCCGCCTACGCCTATCGCACCAAGGGGCACGTGGCATGACCGCGATCGGCTCGGCGGCGCGGTTCGCTCCGGTCCGCCTCCTCGGCCGCATCCACCCGTCCTACGCCGCGCTGCTGGTGCTGCTGATCGCCATCGCCTTCCTGACGCCGAACTTCCTGTCGCCGCTCGGCGTCATGGCGTTTCTCCGGCGCGGCGCGTCGCTCGCCATCGTCTCGGTCGGCCAGCTGTTCGTCCTCAGCATGGGCGGCTTCGACCTCTCCGTCGGGTCGCTGATCACGCTCGCCGTCATGGGCAGCGCGCTGATGATCAACAACGATCCCGCCCTGACCTGGCACGCGATCGCGCTCGTCTATCTGATGGGCATCGGCTCCGGCCTGTTCCTCGGCCTGGTGGTGAGCTATCTCAAGGTGCCGTCGATCATCGCCTCGCTCGGCGCGCTGCTGTCGATCAAGGGGGTCGCGCTCGCCTGGTCGGGCGGGTCGCCGCAAGGCTATCTGCCCGACAATTTCCGCCAGTTCGGCCGCGTCACCTATCACGACGTGCCGATCATCCAGGTGCTGCCGATGTCGGTGGTCGTCCTGGCCGTCTTCGTGGCGATCTGCGCCTGGCTGTTCCACGGCACCACCTTCGGCCGCCTGGCGCTGATCGTCGGCGACAATCCGCGCGCGGCGGATTTGGCGGGCGTGCGGGTGCGCCTGGTGCGCATCGTCGGATTCCTGGTCTCGGCCGTCTCCGCGGTCACCGCGGGCATCCTGCTCGGCGGCTTCGCGGGCCCGGCGCAGGATGTCGGCGACGGATTCGAGCTCCAGGCCATCGCCGCCAACGTGCTCGGCGGCACCCAGCTTCTCGGCGGGCGCGGCTCGGTCGCCGGCGTGGTGGCCGGCTCGCTGACGCTCACCGCCCTGTTTACCGTTCTCAACCTGATCGGACTGCCGAAGCCGCTGCGCGACGCGGTGCAAGGCGGAATTCTCATCGCGGCGGTCGCCTACAGCGTGCGGCGCCAGGGATGGGAGAAATAGAAACGACCGAGAACCGGGCTCAACCCGGCGCAACCAATACTGGCTATACAGGGAGAAGGAGAACCAAGATGTTGGCAAGATTGGCGCTGGCGGTGGCCGCCTCGATCCTCGTGGCGGCTCCCGCGTTCGCGCAGAGCTTCGACGATCCCAAGGAATTCCAGCATCAGCGCGATCTGCTGAAAATGACCCCCGAGGGACCCGCGGGCAAGCCGTGGGAGCAGCATCTCGGCGGGGGCATGGTCGACACCGGCAAATACAAGAAGGCCGGCCCGTACAAGGTGTGCTTCTCCAACGCCGGCGTCGGCAACCCGTGGCGCGTGGTCGGCTGGACCACGATGCAGGCCGAGGTCGATCTCGAGAAGGCCGACATCGCCAAGTTCACCTCGGCCGACGCCGAGGGCAAGGACGACAAGCAGATCTCCGACATCAAGGACATGGTGGCGAGCGGCAACTGCGACATCCTGGTCGTGTCGCCGAACACCACCGCGGCCCTGACGCCGGCGGTCGAGGAAGCCTGCAAGAAGATACCGGTCATCACCTTCGACCGCGGCACCAACAGCAATTGCCCGGTCACCCACATCCTGCCGATCGGCGGCTACGCCTTCGGCATCGTCGGCGCCGAGTTCATCGCGGCGCACGTATCGAAGGGCGGCAAGGTGATCGCGCTGCGCATCCTGCCGGGCGTCGACGTGCTCGAAACCCGTTGGGCGGCGGCCAAGCACATCTTCGAGGAGAAGGGCATCAAGGTCCTCGGCGGCGAGCATAACGGCGACTTCACCGACGGCGACCGCGCCAAGACCAAGTCGATCGTCGCCGACTACCTGGCCAAGAACGGCCAGCTCGACGGCGTGTGGATGGACGCCGGCGCCACCGCGACCGCGGCCATCGAGGCGTTCGAGGATGCCGGCATGAAATACCCGGTCATCAACGGCGAGGACCAGCAGGATTTCCTCCAGGCCTGGAAGAAGGACAAGCTGACCGCGATCGCGCCGACCTATCCCACCTATCAGTGGCGCACCGCGATCATCGCCGCGGTGAAGGTGCTGAAGGGCGAGGCGGTGCCGGGCCCGATCTGGGAACTGCCCGATCCGGCCATCACCCAGGACAATCTCGACAAGTACGTGTCCGACAAGCTGCCGCCGCTGCACTACGCCATGTGCGGCTGCGAGGGCATGCCGGGCTATCCCGAACGTTGGGGCGTGAAGAAGTAGAAGAAGTAGTCGTATCGACGAGGGCCGGCCGGCGCGCGCCGGTCGGCCCGACTTCGCATCGCGTCAGCCCTACTGGCCGTCGGCCGCATAATCTCGCATTGCGCGAAAGCGTCCGCCGGATACGCGGCGGCCGTGCCGCCGCCGACCGCCCCGCTCGCGGACGCGCTGCGCGTCGGCCTTACAATTTCTCGTTGATTCCCGGGCGTTACCGCGCCGGACGGAGACGCGGCCCCGGCTCCGCGAAGTTTACCGGATTCACGATCCGTACTAGACTTGTATACGAGGGAAAAGGGGGTTGAGCCTTTCGCGGCGCCGCGTTGCGCCGCGCCGCGCGGGGCCGCGCGCGATGCCCGACACCGACGGCTCCTCGATCTTGGCCGCCTATCTCCCGCGCTGGGTCGGCGCGGAGGCGGCGGCGCGGGACGATGCGGCCGACGCCGCGAGCGCCACCGCCGCGGTGCTGTTCCTCGATCTCTCCGGCTTCTCCAAGGCGACCGACAAGCTGGCCGAGCTGGGCGCGCGCGGCGCCGAGGAACTGTCGAACCTGCTCAACGATGTCTTTGGCGCGCTGGTCGACGTGGTCCTCGCCCATGGCGGCGACGTGGTCACCTTCGCCGGCGACGGCATCATCGCGATCTGGGACCCGCCCGATCCGGCCGAGGCCGCCGCGCGCGCCGCGCAATGCGCGCTCGCGTTGCAGGTCGCCATGGAGAAGTGGGCGAGCGAGCGGGCGAGCGAGATCCGCCAGCGCATCTCGGTCGAGCTCGGCGAGATCCATCGCTGCCTGGTCGGCGGCTTCGGATCGCGCTGGCACCATGTGGTGGTCGGCACTCCCATCCAGACCGTCGGCGCCGCCTATCGGCGCGCCAAGGTGGGCGAGGTGGTGCTGTGCCCGCGCGCCTGGCGCGTCATCGCCGATCGCTGCGAGGGCGCGCAGGTGGAGGACGTCTTCCGCCTCGACCGGCTTCTCTCGCCGCCCGATCCCGCGCCGGCGGCCCCCGTCGAGCCCGCCGCGCGCGATATCGAGCGGCTGGTGCCGAAATCCCTGCGCGAGCGTTTCCTCCTCGGCCAAGGCAAATGGCTGGCGGAATTCCGCAACCTCACCGTCGCCCAGATCGCGCTGCCCGACTTGGGCTTCGACGGCGGCTTCCTGCCGCTGCTCCAGTCCGCCATCCTCGACATGCAGCGCATCGCCGCGAAATACGAGGGCACCGTCCATCTGGTGCTGATGGACGACAAGGGGCTCGGCGTCACCCTGGCCTTCGGCCTGCCGCCGCTCGCGCACGAGGACGACGCGGTCCGCGCGGTGAGCGCGGCGATGGAGCTGCGCGCCGAACTGCGCGGGCGCGGCATCCGCTCTTCCATCGGCGTCGCCACCGGCCGGCTGTTCTGCGGCGACTATGGCGGGCGGGCGCGCCGCGCCTACGGCATTCTCGGCCAGTCGATGAACGCCGCCGCGCGCTTCATGGACATGGCCGACGGCGAGATCGTCTGCGACGGCGCCACCGCCCAGACGGTCGGCCGGCGCATTTCGTTCGAGGTGCTGCGCCAGTTCCATTTCAAGGGCCGCACCGAGCCGGTGCCCGCCTT
>JASHSH010000244.1 GCA_030040955.1 Rhodospirillales bacterium | reverse complement strand
TCTGCGCCGCCATCCGGCAGAGCTCAAGCGCCTCGGCGAGCTCGAGCGACAGCGGTTTTTCGACGAAGACGTGCTTGTCCGCTCCCAGCGCGCGATAAGCCAGCCGATAGTGCAGCTCGGCCGGGGCCGCGATCGCCATGGCCGGGATCGAGCCGTCGGCGAGGATCTCATCGAATGTGCGTGCCGGGGCGCCAAATGTTGAGGACATCTGGTGGGCAAGGCCGGCATCGACGTCGCAAACGGCCGCGAGCGCGCCCAGCTCGGCGAAATTGCGGACCAGATTCTTGCCCCAATAGCCGCAGCCGAGCACCGCCACGCGCGCGAGGCGCGCGCCGCTCATCGTCTTCCGCTCCAGCAAGTCTCGACCCCGCCGATCACGCGCGGATGCTAGGAGAATCGCGGCGTTGCGGTCAATCGATGGGGCCGCCGGTCAGGGTCGCCACTGGCGCAGCGTGGCGGGCAGTTCCATCCGGCGCCACATCCCCTTCACGTCGGCGACCAGCCCGCCGGTCCGCAGCAGGCCCGCCAGCCGCGCCCCGGTCAGCTCGACATATTCACGGTGCGGCACCGCGCCGACCACGCAGTCATAGGGCGCGCCCGAATCCAGCGAGGCGATCAGCCGCTCGCCATATTCGCGCTTCGCGTCGGCGGCGTCGGCCAGCGCATCGTGGACCAGCACCTCGTGCTTCAGCTCGCGCAACCGGCGGATCAAGTCGGCCACCTTGCTGTTGCGCAGATCGGGCACGTTCTCCTTGAAGGTCAGGCCGAGCACCAGGACGCGCGCGGCGGAGGGGAGGCCGCCCGAGATGCGTTCCGCCAGCCAGGGTCCCATTCCGTCGTTGATCCGGCGGCCGGCCAGGATGATCTCGGGATGGTGGCCGGCATCCTGGGCGCAGCGCGCGAGATAGAACGGGTCCACCCCGATGCAGTGCCCGCCCACCAGACCCGGCTGGAATTTGAGGAAGTTCCATTTGGTGTAGGAGGCATCCAGCACGTCATAGATCGACAGGCCCAGCCGGTCGAAGATCATGGTGACTTCGTTGATGAAGGCTATGTTGATGTCGCGCTGGGCATTCTCGATCACTTTCGCCGCCTCGGCGGTCCGGATCGAAGCCGCGCGGAACACGCCGCCCGAGGTCACCGCGCCATAGACGCGCGCGAGCAGTTCGGTCACTTCCGGAGTCTGTCCCGCGATCACCTTGATGAGCCGGTCGATCGTGTTCTCGCGATCGCCCGGATTGATTCGCTCGGGGCTGTAGCCGAGATGGAAATCCGAGCCGCAGCGCAGGCCCGATGCCCGCTCCAGTGCCGGACCGCAGATGTCTTCCGTCACACCCGGATAGACGGTGCTTTCGAACACCACCACCGCGCCCTTGCGCAGCGCCGCCCCCACCGTCTCGCACGCGCCCCGCAGCGGGCCGAGATCAGGTTCGTTGCGCGCGTCCACCGGGGTGGGCACGGTGACGATGTAAAGGTCCATCCCGGCGATGTCGGCGGGGGCGGAGCTGGCGCGCAGGCGGCTCTCGCGCAGTGTATCGCGCTCGATTTCGCGGGTGCGGTCGCGTCCGGCTCGAAGCTCTTCGATGCGCGAAGCGGAAACATCGTATCCGACGGTCGGAAAATGGCGGGCGAGGGAAATGGCGAGCGGGAGCCCGACATAGCCCAGGCCGATCACCGCAACGCGAATGTCGGCGGTATTCGTCTGCGACAACTCCGATCTCCTGCGGGAGCGCGAGGGTGCGAACGCGCGCGCCGGAGGAAACCGCAAGGGCGAGGGCGGCGCTGGCGGAGTGTACGACGGCCGCGCGACAGCCGAGAAGGGTTGCCTCCGCCCGCGCGGTCGGGCGCGGATCAATATGGGCCTGGGCCGGCCGCAACGCCGGGCCATCGGACCGCCGCCGGCCAGAATTGTCTTGCGGAAATCGACTATTCGCTATACATATCAAATGTTTCATGGAGGTGTTTGGCGCGTAAGGGGGCGGCAAGGGTAGGGCGAAGAATTGGGGCGCAAAGGCGCCAAATTGAACCAATTTCGTCGTAAATCCCCTGTTGCAGAACGCGGACGACTAGACTATCCTCGCCCGCGTCACGTTGCTCGAAACACCTCTGAGCAGAGCGGGGAGTACATTGAAATGAGGAAGAAACTCATCGGTTTTGCGGTTGCGGCTGCCCTGACTATCGTTCCTGCCGCGCTGGACGCGCAGACCACTGATCAGTCGGGTGGGGCTGCCGGAGGTGGCGGTGGCGCGGCCGGCGGTCTGTCCGCGGCTGCGATCGCTGGCATCGCCGTTGCCGCCGCCGCGATCGCTATCGGAATTGCCGCGGCGACCACTTCGAAGACCGCGGCCACGACGTCGACCTCGACGTCCTCTTCGACCTCTTCGTCTTCCGCGACCTGATTTCGGGTTGAACCCCGCGCTTCGTGATCGGCGGCCCGCTTTCGGCGGGCCGCCTTTTTTCATGCCTGCGGCCGCGCCGTCTTGAAGGTCACGATCTCGATCGGGGGCATGTTCGGCGTTGGCGTCTGCACGCTCTTCCAGACGAAGCCCGTCTTCGGATCGACCCAGTAGCGGTTGGTGAATTCCCAGTCGAGCAGCGGCGCGCTGCCGACCTCCTCCCAGACCAGGGTCGGGCGACGGGTGCCGAGGATGACGATGGTTTCCTCGCCGACCTGACGGAAGTTTGACGCGACGGGCACGCCGGCCCAGTCGCCAGGCTGAATGTCGACCGCGCGCAGGCAGTTCGGCTGCGCGCGCGACGCGGCCATCGGAACGCCGACCGGATCCGCGGACAGGAATTTGGTGTATTTGAGGTCTTCGGGAAGCCCGAAGGTCCGCACGATCCGTCCCGCGCGGGTAACGATGGTATCGTTGTCCGCCGACACCCATTCCAGGTCGGGCCCATCATACCAGCCGAGCACGAGCAGCACCTGCGCGCTGCGTCCGATGCGGACGCCGATGGTGGCGTAGGGAATGCTGAACACCTGTTCGTGCGTCATCGGCAGATCGTCGCCGCGCACGATGTAGGTCTTGATCACCTTCATCGAGTCGGCGATCGGGGTGTCGCCGCACCCGGCGCACAGGGCCGACAAGACCCCCAGCAAGACCGTTCTTCTTGGTACCGATAACGTGGATGTCATATACTCCGGCCCGACCGGAAAGCGACATTTTGGGGGAGATCATGCCTCGCCGCCCTGGCCTGTTACAAGCGGCCATCGTGGGACTGCTTGTCAGCCTTTGCACGGGCTCCCCTGCCTTGGCGCAAGGCTCGCCGGATCTGGGTCTTTCCTCGGGGCTGTTGGAGTCGCTGAACCGGGCGTTCGGCGTAGGCACCACCGCGAACGAGCCTTCGCAATCGGCGCAGGCGCCGGTCGATCAGTCGCGCAACGCGCCCGCGCCCGCCGTGATTCCGCGCGTGTCCGTGCCGCCGCTGCCGCGCTCGCCGCTGGAGGACGATTACTCGCGCCGCGCCGGCATGGCGCTGACGCAATACGGATACGATGTGTTCCGCACCATCGTGCCGTCGTCGGGCGATCTGGAGAACGGGGCGGTCGCCGACGACTACTTGCTCAACATCGGCGATGAGCTGGTGGTGACGCTGCGGGCCGAGCAGCCGCGCTCCTATCGGATACGCATCGACCGCGAGGGCCAGCTCGTGGTGCCCGAATTGCCTCCCATTCCGGCCGCTGGCATCACCTTCGGCCAGATGCGCGACGACCTCGAGGCGAAGGTGGCGCAGACCTTCCGCAATGCCGAGGTCTACGTCTCGGTGGGCCGCGTCCGGCAGATTTCGGTCGCCGTGTTCGGCGACGTCAACGCGCCCGGCATTTATCGGGTCGGCGGGTTCGCCACAGCGGTCGACGTGCTCGCCCTCGCCGGCGGCGTCAAGAAGACCGGATCGCTGCGCCGCATCCTGCTCACGCGCGGGCGCAAATCCTACACGATCGATCTCTACGCGCTGATGACCGGCGCGGGCGCGGCGCCCGAACTCGCGCTCACCGACGGCGACCGCATCACCGTGCCGCCGCTCGGGCCGACCATCGCGGTAGCCGGCGAGGTGGTGCGCCCGGGCATCTACGAGCTGGCCGCCGATCAGCGCATGGACGTGCACCAGGCCCTCACCTTGGCCGGTATGCCGCTGCGCGCCGAGGGCAGTCGCCTCGTCCGGTACTCGCTCGACGCCCAGGGGCGCGACATACCGGCCGAAATCTCGGCCGGTGGCGAGGGCGCGCTCGCGCCCGGCGACATCCTCGCGGTGCGCCACCGCGAGGACAGCGAGGTCGGCACCGTATGGCTCGAAGGAAACGTGCGCGTGCCCGGTCCGCGCTCGCTCTCCTCCGCCCGCGACGTGCGCCA
>JASHSH010000243.1 GCA_030040955.1 Rhodospirillales bacterium | reverse complement strand
ATCTGCGGCCGGTCGAGATATTCGGGCAGCCGCGCCTGCTCGACGATGACGGTCGGGAGATGCGCGCCCACCGGCCGGTCGCCGGAAGCGGGCGGCTGCGCCGGGGTGAGCACCCAGAGGCGCGGCGCCGGCACGCTCGAACAGGCGGCGGCAAGCAGGAGCGCGAGCGAGGCGAGCGGCGCCACGCGGCGGCGCGGACGGAGCAGATCGCGCGGGTTCATTTGTTCCCCATCAGCAGGGCGTTGGGATTGCGCTCGAGCTTCTCGGACAGGCTGCGCAGCGACTGGCTGGCATAGGTGAGGTTGCGCACGATCTGGTCGAGGTCGGCGCGCTGCGGCGTGTTCGGCGCGATCAGCGAATTGGCCGAGGTGAGCGCGGCCTGGGCGTCGCGGAAGCTCTGGTCGGCCGAGGCGAGCGCGTTGTGCACGTCGGCCGCCATGCGCGCGAGCTCCGCGTTGGTCGCGCTCGCCGTGCGTTGGAATTCGCCCAGCGTGCTCTTCACGTCGCCCTCGACCGACTGCATGCCGGCGAGCGAGTCCTTCAATGCATTCGCGCCACCGATCACGCTGCCGGCGACCGGGTTCACCTGGGCATGCACCGCTTGCAGCGTCTGCGCCAGCTCCTGCGCGCTGGCGGCGAGCTGGACGATCAGGGTCTTGGCCTCGGGCGAGGTGACCAGCTGGTCGATATGGGTGAGCGTGACCATCGCGGTCTCGCCCAATTCGCGCAGCGGCAGGCGCTCGATCGATTCCTTGAGCACGTCGAGCTCGGATTTCACGGTCGGGATTTCGGGCACCAGGAAGTAGGCGGGGCCGATGCCCTGGATCGGCGTCTCCGGGCGCATGGCGAGCTCGATATAGAGCTGGCCGGTGACCATGCTCTGGAGCTGGAGCTGGGCGCGCAGGCCCTTGTAGACCAGGTCCTTGATGCGGATTTCGCCCTGCTGCGCGTTGACGCCGACAATGTTCACCCGCTCGGGCTGGAATTCCATGAACACCGGGATGCGGATGGTGTGCTTGTCGGGGTCGAGCTCCATGCGGATTTCGGTGACCGAGCCGATCGGCACGCCTTGCCAGGTGACCGGGGCGCCGACCGAAAGGCCGCGCACCGAGCCCTCGAAATAGGAGACCGCGCGCGGCCGCGAATGGAACAGATCGCCGCTGCCGAGGACGGCCACCGCCGCCACGACGAGCGCGACGGCGCCGAGGACGAAGCCGCCCACCACCGCCGGATTGGCCTTCTTGCTCATTTCCCCCTCTCTTCGGGCCCCTCGCCTCGCGTCCCCGTCAGCCGCCCGCCGCCGGCATGTTCTCGCGGCGCAGGAAGGCGGTCACCTTGCGGTCCTTCGACTCCTCGAGCAGCCGGCGCGGATCGCCGCGCGCGATCGGCGTGCGGGTCTCGGCGTCGAGGAAGATCGAATCGTCGGCGATGGCGAAGATGCTGGCAAGCTCGTGCGTCACCACCACCACGGTCGCGTCCAGGCTGTCGCGCAATTCCAGGATCAGATCGTCGAGCCGCTTCGAGCTGACCGGGTCGAGTCCGGCCGAGGGCTCGTCGAAGAACAATATGTCGGGATCGAGCGCGATGGCGCGGGCGAGCCCGGCGCGCTTGCGCATGCCGCCGCTGATCTCGTTGGGGTAGTAGCCCTCGAAGCCGCGCAGGCCGACGAGGGCGAGCTTGAGCGCGACCAGATCCGCGATCTCGGGCTCGGCGAGCCGGGTGTATTCGCGGATCGGCAGCGCGACGTTCTCGGCCAGCGTCATCGAGCTCCACAGCGCGCCGCTCTGGAACAGCACGCCGAAGCGCCGGCTGATCTCCATGCGCCGCTCGGGCGCGGCCGCCCAGAACCCCTCGCCGTCGTAATAGACGTCGCCGCGCGCCGGATGCTCGAGCCCGATCATGTGTCTGAGCAGCGTGCTCTTGCCGCAGCCCGACCCGCCCATCACCACGAACACGCTGCCCCGGCGCACCGCGAAGTTCACGTTGCGCTGCACGACGTAAGCGTCGAACGCCATGTCGAGGTCGCGCACTTCGATGCGGATGTCGGCCTGGGCCATCTCAAATGCCGAGGATGTTGAAGATCACGGCGAACAGCCCGTCGATCACGATGATATAGACGATGCCGAGCACCACGGCGGCGGTGGCGGCGTCGCCCACCGCGGCGGCGCTGCGCCCGGCCTGGATGCCCTTCAGGCAGCCGCAGGCGGCGATCACCAGGCCGAACACCGCGCTCTTGCCCACCCCCATGGCGAAATTGGTCAGGCTCGCCGCGGCGAAGGTCTGGTGGATATAGGCGGTGCCGGTGACGTTGAGCATGCCGATGGCGACCACGAAGCCGCCGAGCAGCCCCATCAGGTTGGCGTAGACGCAGAGCAGCGGCGTCATCAGCGCGAGCGCCAGCATGCGCGGCAGCACCAGGAACTCGATCGGCGAGATGCCGAGCGTGGCCAGCGCGTCGATCTCCTCGTTGCCCTGCATCGCGCCGATCTGCGCGGCGTAGGCGGCGCCGGTGCGCCCGGCCAGCACGATCGCGGTCATGATCGCCGCCATCTCGCGCGAGGTGGCGACCACCACCAGGTTGGCGACGTAGATGTCGGCGCCGAACAGCTTGAGCTGGATCGCGCCGACGAAGGCCATGATCAGCCCGACCAGGATGGCGATGATGGTGACGATGGGCAGCGCCTGGGCGCCGCATTCCTGGGCGTAGAGCAGGAAGTCGGACCGGCGCAGGCTGGCGCGTCCGATCAGCAGGCGGCCGAAGGCGATGGCGATCTCGCCGGTGAAGCGCACGCCGCCCGCGATCCCGGCCGCGCCGCGGAGCGCGCTTGCGCCGACG
>JASHSH010000242.1 GCA_030040955.1 Rhodospirillales bacterium | reverse complement strand
GCGCCGCGTAGAAGCGCTCGATCATCTCGACGCTGGTGCGGCAGTTCTTGGCGATCTGGTAGATGTCCGCGCCTTCCATGAGGCGTAGACAGATATAGGTGTGGCGCAGGCTGTAGGCCGTGCGCGCATTGCCGTCGCGATCGAATTTGAGCTTCGCGCGCCTGAGGATGCCGTTGAACATCTTGATGTGATCGCCGCGGAAGACCGGATCGGTCGGCGCCGGCGGTTTGGCCTCATGAGCGGGCGCGGTCTGGCTCAAATCTTCGCCGCGCGTGCGCCGCGCCCGGTCAGTCTGCGACCGCTCGGGCGGCAGCGGCCGGTCGCGCAGGCGCTCATAAGGTCTCACCGCGCCCGGCGTGCTCTTGCAGTGGCCGACGCCGCGCTTGCCGCGCACCTCGATCTCGAGGATGCGCTCGTTGGAGGCGGCATCTTGGGCGATGGTCACGTCGCGGTGCTGGAGGTTCCTGGCCTCGTCGGGCCGCAGGCCGGTATTGGCCATGAACAGCACATAGTCGTGGACCTGCTCGGCGTTCCACCGCTGCCAGTCGCTCGGCGGCTTCTGCGCCCAGGCGCGCGTCGCCTCGTAGAGCTGGCGGTATTCCTCGGGGCTGAACCAGGGCCGGTGCACGACCTTGCCCTGGGTCTTGTAGGGCGGGGAGAGGTCGGGCAAGTGCGAGAGCCAGGCGTGGCGGATCGCCGTCTTCAGCACCAAGCGCAGCGTGACGATCTCGTCATGCAAGGTGCTGCGCGAGGGCGGCTTGAGTGTCTTCTTGGTCTTGCCGGCGTCGCCATCGGGCACGGTCACCTCGCGCACCTGTGTCATGCGGTGGACGCGATATTCCTGCACCTTGCCCGCCGTCACCTCGGAAATGCCGAGCTTGCCGAAATAGGGGAGCAGATGCAGACGCAGCCGGTCCTTGTGGCCTTGGACCCATTTGGGGCTGCGTTGGCCTTCCGTAATGACCTCGTACTCGGACTCGAAGACCTTCGCCACGTCGGCAAAGCTCTTCTCATCCTTGCGTTTGCGGATGTCCTCGTAACGAAACTTGCCGCGGAGCTCAAGGTACCAGTCCTCGGCCACGTCCTTGGCTTGGGCCAGGCTTTCCTGGTGCGTGCTGGTGCGGTGCTGCTGGCCGCCGATCGAGGCCGAGCATTGCCAGAAGGGGCTGCGGGGACGGCGGTAGAGCTGGAGCTTGCCGTCGAATAGTTCGTGCCGCGCTTCTGGCATCTGGCCTCCTGACGGACTCGTCCGAAGTCCGCCGGGAAGGCATTCCCGGCATTGCGGACGGCCCGATTTGGTTTCTTGGGGTCTTGAATCGACGCTAAGCGCGCCGAACAGGATGCGCAAGCCGAAAAGTGTGCTAGCCGTGTGCTAGAAAATTGGGGGTTTCCGGAAAAGAAGAAGGCGCCAGGTTTTGACCTAGCGCCTTGTTTTTTCTGCTAAAGTTGGTTGCGGGGGCAGGATTTGAACCTGCGGCCTTCAGGTTATGAGCCTGAAATAACTCCCGTCGCAGATCTGAGGAGTATGTGCGTCAGCGACTTAAGCCAATTTAGCGGCAAGCTGTGTGGCTTTAACATGCGTGTAGCGCTTAAGCATCTGAAGCGTCTTGTGACCCGTTATCGCCGCGACGTCCATGATTCCCAGCCCGCGCTCGAAGAAGCGCGAAGTTGCCTCGTGACGCAAGTCGTGAAACCGAAGGCCGTCAATGCTCGCGCGTGTGCATGCACGGCGAAATCGCATTTTGAGCGCATTCTGATCCACGGGGAACACGATCCCGATCGTCGATTTCTGTAGGCGCCGCAGTATATCTCTCGCCGCTGCCGAGAGCGGCACGACACGTGCCTCGCCGTTCTTGGTGTCGCGTAGCGTGGCCACACCTGACACGAGATCGACGTCCTTCCATGCGAGACTGCACAGCTCGCCCTGACGCATCCCTGTCTCGATCGCGAGCCGCACGATCTCTCCGAGCCATGGATCGGAGTCTGCGTCGCACGCGATCAGCAAGCGCGTCTCTTCGTCGCCAATCAGGCGACGTTCGCGGCCTGGGCCCAGGCGAGGCCGGCGTACCAGGCTCACCGGATTATTTGCGAGGTGGACACCCCACTCCCTACGAGCCGTCTCGATCACCGCATGCCAGACATTCAACTCGCGGACCACCGTCGCTGCAGATACCGATTGGAGCCGAGCGTCCCGCCACTCCGCGAAGTCGCTGCTGCGCAACGTCGCTACCCGGCGTCGGCAGATGCCATCGTTTAGCATTGCCTTCAGGCGAATGGTCTCCTGGGCCGCGCCCTTGTGGGTCGGGGTGACGTCAGCGATGTAGCGCTCGACCAAGTCGCCCAGGGTGTTCCGTTCGGCCTCGGCGCGGGACGTGAAGATGCCCTCCTCCATCTCGTATTCGACCTGGCGTCCCCAGCGCTCGGCGTCTCCCTTGCGAGTGAATGTCTTGGACTGGAGCGCGTAGCCACGACGTCGTACCTTGGCTTGCCACTTGATCGCCTCTCCCGCGCGATTCCGTCGCTCAGCGATCGTCGCCATCTACTCTCGCCTCCGTGTCCCCATGAAGCGAAGTGTCCCGCATTTGTCCCGCAAAGTCCAGAAAACTGGCGTCCCCAAGGGGATTCGAACCCCTGTTACCGCCGTGAAAGGGCGATGTCCTAGGCCTCTAGACGATGGGGACGCGACCGCGTCTTGATAGCCCAGCCGGGCCGGGCGAGGCAACCGCGCCGTCGGCGCTCGGCGGGTCGCACCACCCCTTCGGGCACGAACGTCCGGCGCTGGCGCCACCGGTCCCGGCGCTCGGCCGCGCCTACTCCGGCCGCGCCGGGGCTGCGTCCTCGATGGTGAGCTGGACCTCGCTGCGCCCTTGCCAGGAATCGATGCGTAGCGTGCCGGCGAGGTGCATCGCGGTAGCGTCGGCGGCGAGCAGCGCGCGGCCGAGTTCTGAGTCGGCGGCGCGGAAGGCGATCGCCTTCAGCCGGCCCCCGCCCCTGCCCTCGAGGCGGCAGCTCACATGGCCCGAGCCGACCACGCGCGCGGCCCGCGCCCGCGCCGCGATGATCGCGAAATGCGGCTCGGGATTGCCGGCGCCGAACGGACCCAGCCGGCGCAGCGTCTCCACCAGTTCGACGGTCGCGCCGCCCGCATCGAGCGCGCCGTCGATCTCGTAAACGGGGTCGAGCGGCGCCGCGAGATTCGCGGCCAGCCGTTCGCCCAGGAAGGCGCGCAGCTCCTCGATCCGTCCGCGCGCCACCGTGAAACCGGCGGCCATCGCGTGTCCGCCGCCCTTGATCAGAATTCCGGCCTGGCGCGCGGCGATCACCGCGGCGCCGAGATCGAGTCCGGCGACCGAGCGGCCCGAGCCGCGCCCCTCCACGCCCTCCAGCGCGATCGCCAGCGCGGGCCTGCCGTAGCGCTCCTTCATCCGCCCAGCGATGATTCCCACCACGCCGGGGTGCCAGCCCTCGCCGGCGGCGATCACCAGCGGCAGCCCGTCGTCGGCGCGCCCCTCCACCTGCTCCATCGCCTGGCGCAGCATCGCCGCCTCGATCTCCTGGCGTTCGCGGTTGTAGCGATCCAGCAGCAGCGCGATGGCACGCGCCTCGTGCGCATCCTCGGTGGTGAGCAGGCGCACCCCCAGATCGGCCTGGCCGACGCGCCCGCCCGCGTTCACCCGGGGGCCGAGCACGAAGCCGAGCTGATACACGTCGGGCGCCGAATTCGCCCCGGCCACCTCGGCGAGCGCGGCCAGCCCGACATTTCCGCGCTTGGCCGCCACCCGCAGCCCCTGGGCGACGAGAGCGCGGTTCACGCCGATCAGCGGCACCACGTCGCACACCGTTCCGAGCGCGACCAGGTCGATCCAGCGCAGCAGATCAGGCTCGGGCCGCGCCTCGCCGTACCAGCCCGATTCGCGCAAACGCCGGTTCACGGCCACCGCGAGCAGGAACGCGACGCCGACGGCGGCAAGATGCCCCTGCCCGCCCGGCTCGTCGAGCCGGTTCGGATTGACCACGGCGAGCGCGCGCGGCAGACCGGGTTCCGCCTCGTGATGGTCGACGACGACGATGTCGAGCCCGGCCGC
Organism: Rhodospirillales bacterium; assembly: GCA_030040955.1. Classification (GTDB taxonomy): domain Bacteria; phylum Pseudomonadota; class Alphaproteobacteria; order Rhodospirillales; family Magnetospirillaceae; genus JASHSH01. The sequence goes on along the minus strand of JASHSH010000242.1, from coordinate 413 downwards.
GGCCACCTCGGCCAACGTGTCGAAGGCGAGCGTCCCGCAATCCACCGTGATCGCCACGCGGGCGCCCTTGGCGAGCAGGCCTAGGAGGGCGGGCGCGTTCGGCCCGTATCCTTCGGCCAGCCGGTCGGGGATATGGACCAGCGTGGGCGCGCCGACGGCGGCGAAGAAGCGGCGCAGCAGCGCGGTGCCGGTCGCGCCGTCGACATCGTAGTCGCCGAACAGGCCGATGGTCTCGCCCGCGCGCACCGCTCCGGCGAGCCGCGCGGCGGCCTTGTCCATATCGCGCAGGCCGAACGGATCGGGCAACGAATCCCGTAGCGTGGGGTTGAGGTAGGCCTCGGCCGCATCGGGACCGATGCCGCGCGCCGCCAGCAGCCGCGCCACCAGCTCGGGCAGGCCGAGCTTCTGGCCGA
>JASHSH010000241.1 GCA_030040955.1 Rhodospirillales bacterium | reverse complement strand
TCGCCGCCGCCGCCGCGGCGCCCGCCGCGATTCCCGCCGCCGGCCCGCTCGGCCTCGGCGACGTCTTCGGCCGGCTGACCAACGCCGCCCGGCGCGGCGACATCGCTTTCGCCCTCGGCATATCGGTGCTCCTGGTGGTGCTGATCCTGCCGATGCCGAAATGGCTGCTCGACATTTCGCTCGCCTTCTCGATCACCTTCTCGGTGATGATCCTGATGACGGCGATCTTCATCGAGAAGCCGCTCCAGTTCAGCTCGTTCCCCACCGTGCTGCTGATGTCGACCCTGCTCCGCCTGGCGCTCAACCTGGCCTCGACCCGCCTGATCCTGGGCCACGGCCACGAGGGCACCGGCGGCGCCGGCCGCGTCATCCAGGCCTTCGCCGGCTTCGTGATGAGTGGCAACTTCATCATCGGACTGATCGTCTTCGCCATCCTGGTGATCGTGAACTTCGTGGTCATCACCAAGGGCTCGACCCGTATCGCCGAGGTGGCCGCGCGCTTCACCCTCGACGCGATGCCCGGCAAGCAGATGGCGATCGACGCGGATCTGTCCTCGGGCCTGATCGACGAGGCCGGCGCGCGCCGCCGCCGCGGCGAGCTGGAGGCGGAAAGCTCGTTCTTCGGCGCCATGGACGGCGCCTCGAAATTCGTCCGCGGCGACGCGGTGGCCAGCTTGCTGATCGTGGTCATCAACATCGTCGGCGGCATGATCATCGGCATGGCCCAGCAGGGCCTCTCGTTCTCGCAGGCCGCCGACTACTACACCAAGCTGACGGTGGGCGATGGCCTGGTCACCCAGATTCCGGCGCTGATCGTCTCCACCGCGGCCGGCCTGCTGATCACCAAGGCGGGTCTCACGGTGGCCACCGAGAAGGCGCTGTTCGGACAGCTCACCGGCTATCCGAAGGTGCTCGGCATGTGCAGCTTCATCCTGGTCTGCATCGCGCTGCTGCCCGACATGCCGATGGTGCCGTTCTTCCTGCTCGCCGCGCTCACGGGCGGCACCAGCTACTGGCTCGGCCGGCGCGAGCGCGTGCGCGTCGCCAAGGCCGCCGCCGACGCCGCCAAGGCGCCGCCCGACGCCCCGGTGGCCGAGGAGCCGATCTCGACCGCGTTGAGGCTCGACAATGTCCGCCTCGAACTGGGCTACGGGCTGCTCTCGATGATCAACAATCCGCGCGGCCAGCGGCTGACCGACCAGATCAAGGCGCTGCGCCGCGCGCTCGCCTCCGAGATGGGCTTCGTCATGCCCAGCGTGCGCATCCAGGACAACATGCAGCTGCCGGCCAACACCTACGTCATCTACGTCAAGGAGGTGGAGGCCGGCCGCGGCGACATCCGGCCGACCATGCTGCTGGTGATGGATCCGCGCGGCGAGGAGATCACGCTGCCCGGCGAGCGCACCAAGGAGCCGACCTTCGGCCTGCCCGCCACCTGGATCGACCCGACCAACCGCGAGGAGGCGCTGTTCCGCGGCTATACCGTGGTCGATCCCTCGACCATCGTGACCACCCACCTCACCGAGGTGATCAAGGAGCACATGCCCGACCTGCTCTCCTACGCCGAGACGCAGAAGCTGCTCGACGAGATGGAGAAGGAAAACCAGAAGCTGGTCGCCGACATGGTGCCGAGCCAGTTCAGCCTGGGCGGCATCCAGCGCGTTCTGCAGAACCTGCTGTCCGAGCGGGTCTCGATCCGCGACCTCACCACCATCCTCGAGGGCATTTCCGAGGCCTGCGCGCATTCGCGCAACGTGATGATCATCACCGAGCATGTGCGCACCCGGCTGTGCCGCCAGATCAGCGACGCCAACGCCGGGCCGCAGGGATTCATCCCCCTCATCACGCTTTCGCCCGAATGGGAGCAGGCCTTCGTCGATGCGCTCCAGGGCACCGGCGAGGACCGCCAGCTGGTGATGGCGCCGTCGCGGCTCCAGGAGTTCATCTCGCGCACGCGGCAGATTTTCGAGCGCTTCGCCATGCAGGGCGAGACGCCGGTGCTGCTCACCAGCCCGACCGTGCGTCCCTATGTGCGCTCGATCGTCGAGCGGTTCCGGCCGGTGACCGTGGTGATGTCGCAGTCCGAGGTCCATCCCAAGGCCAAGATCAAGACCATGGGCTCGATCTGAGCCATGGCCGGCGGCGGCTGAGAGATGCGGCTCAAGTCCTACATCGCGCCATCGATGGCCGAGGCGATGCAGCTGGTCCGCCGCGAGCTCGGCGAGGACGCGATCATCGTCTCCACCCAGCGCGCGGCCGGCGGCAAGGGCGTGCGCATCACCGCCGCGCTCGAGCCGGGCGATGTCGACGACGCGCTCACCGAGATCCTGGCCGAGGCCGGGCGCACGCCGGCGGTCGAGGTGGTGCGCGAGGCGCTCGCCGATCACGGCGTGCCGCAGCGCCTGGCCGACCGGCTGGTCAACGCGGTGCGCACCGGCGGGATCGCCGATCCGCACCTGGCCTGCGCCGCCGCGCTGGAGGCCGGCTTCGCCTTCGCCCCGCTGCCCGACCATGCCGCGCCGCGCCCGTTCATGCTGGTCGGCCCGCCCGGCGGCGGCAAGTCGATGGCGGTGGCCAAGCTCGCCGCCCGCTCGGTGCTGAAGAACCGCCGCGTCGGCGTCATCACTTGCGACAATCTGCGCGCCGGCGCGACCGAGCAGCTGACCGCCTTCACCCGCATCCTCGAGATCGAGCTGATCAGCGCGCGCGGCCCGCAATCGCTGCGCCGCGCGGTGGCGAACGCGGTCGCCGATGTCGATATCCTGTTCATCGACAGCCCCGGACTGAACCCGTTCAAGCAGAGCGACGTCGAATACCTGGCCGCGCTGATCGAGGCGGCCAATGTCGAGCCGATCCTGGTGCTCGCCGCCGGCGGCGACCCGGCCGAGGCGGCGGAGATCGGCGAGGCGTTCGGCGGCGTGGGCGCCACCCGCCTGCTCGCCACCCGGCTCGACACCACGCGCCGCCTCGGCGCCATCATGGCCGCCGCCGATGCCGCTCCCTTGATGCTGTGCGACGTGAGCGCCACCCCGCACGTGGTCAACGGCGTCACCCCGATCACCGCCGGGACCATGGCGCGCATGATCCTGCCCCCGCCCGCCGAGGCCGCCGAAGCGGGCGCCGCGGCCGCCGAC
>JASHSH010000240.1 GCA_030040955.1 Rhodospirillales bacterium | reverse complement strand
GGCCGTCGGCGGGCGCGTGAAGACGATGGCGCGCGCGCTCAACGGGCGCATCCATGCCTACGAGCCCGGACTCGCCGACCCGGATGTCCTCGCCGCCGCGCTCGGGCGCAACCTCTACCGCGGCGGCGCCGTAGCGCCGGAGGCGCTGGCGCGCATGGTGGGTTATGTGCGCGCCGCCGCCGGCGAGCTGGCGGCGCAGGGATTCGATTCGCTGGCCGCTGGCCGGGTGCGCTTCGCGGAACTGGAGCCGGCATGAGCACGCCCGAATTCTCGCGTCCAGTGGTGGTCGAGAAGTTGCCGCCGGCCGGGCAGGACTTCGCCATCGAGGCGGAAGCGGCCGAGCGCGATGCGCTGGCGCGCCGGTTCGGCCTGCTGGGCATCGATCGCCTGGCCGCGGACATCCGGCTGCGTCCGGTGGGCGCCGCCGGCGCGGTCCGCGCCTCGGGCCGGATCGAGGCGGTGGTGCGGCAGGCCTGCGTGGTCACGCTGGTCGAGCTGACCAATCGGGTCGAGGCGGAATTCGAGGTGGCCTACGCGCCCGCGCACGCCGCGCCGGACGCGGATCGGGCCGAGATCACCATCGCGCTCGACGAGGAAGACCCGCCCGATCCGCTGATCGACGGCGTGATCGACATCGGAGAGACAACGGCCGAGCAGCTCGCGCTCGCGCTCGATCCGTATCCGCGCGCGCCGGGCGCCGTGTTCGACGCGCCGCCCGCCGACGGGCCCGCCGCGCGGGCCGGCGGCCTGTCCGCATTGGCCGGCTGGAAGCCGCGCGACGGCTCAAATTAACTTGCCGGAGGTGCGGATTTCCGCTACCAAGTCTGCCTTTCCCCACCCGACATCCGACCCGCGAGCTCCCCCATGGCCGTACCCAAGAAGAAGATTTCGAAGTCGCGCCGCGACATGCGCCGCGCCCATCATGCCCTGAAGGCCGTGGGTCACGTCGAATGCCCGAACTGCGGCGAGCGCAAACGGCCGCATCACGTGTGCAATTCCTGCGGGTATTACGACGGGCGGGAGACCATCGTCCACGCGGAGCAGGCCGCGTAGCTGATCTTGGGCCCCGCGCTCCGGGAGAGAGGAACGTGACCGCGCCCATAACCATATCTCTCGATGCGATGGGCGGGGACAACGCTCCCGAGATGATCGTCGAGGGCGTCGGCATCGCTTACGAGCGCTATCCGGGCGTCAGCTATGTCCTGTTCGGCGACCGTGCGCGGCTGGAGCCGCTGTTTCGGGATTCCCGGGCGCTGTCCGCTTGCGAGATCGTGCACACCGACGAGGTGGTACGGAGCGACGCGCGCCCGTCGCAGGTGCTGCGCACCGGCCGGCGCTCCAGCATGTGGCTCGCGGTCGACGCGGTGGCGCGCGGCGCCGCGGCGGGCGTGGTCTCCGCCGGCAACACCGGCGCGCTGATGGCGGTCTCCAAGTTCGTCCTGCGCATGCTGCCGGGCATCGGCCGTCCGGCCATCGCGGCGTTCTTTCCGACCGAGCGGGGCGAGACCGTGATGCTCGACCTCGGCGCCAATGTCGATTGCGACGCCGACAATCTGGTCGAGTTCGCGGTGATGGGCGAGGTGTTCGCGCGCACGGTTCTCGGCCTCGAGCGGCCATCCGTCGGCCTGCTCAATGTCGGCTCCGAGGAGCTGAAGGGCAACGACGCGGTGCGCCAGGCGGCCGCGATCCTGCGCGGCGGCAACCTGCCGATCCATTTTCACGGCTTCGTCGAGGGCGACGACATCCCGAAGGGGACCGTCGACGTGGTCGTCACCGACGGCTTTAGCGGCAATATCGCGCTCAAGGCGGTCGAGGGCGCGGTGAAATTCTATTCCCGCCTCCTCCACGACGCCTTCTCGAACTCGGCCATCGCGCGAGTGGGCTATCTGCTCGCGCGCCGCTCGCTGCTCAAGGTGCGGGCCCGGATGGAGCCGCGCAAGTACAACGGCGCCATGTTCGTCGGGCTCAACGGCATCGCAGTGAAGAGCCATGGCGGCACCGATCCGGTCGGCTTCGCCAACGCGATCGGCGTCGCCGTCGATCTGATCCGTCAGGGCTACAACGAGCGCATCAAGCAGGAGCTGGCGGCCTTCGCCTCCACCGGCGCTTCCGCCGAGGCGGCCGCGATCTGATGGGCAAGCTGCGTTCGGTGATCGCCGGGGTGGGGGGATACCTGCCCGAGCGGATCATGACCAACGCCGAGATCGCCACCATGGTCGACACCTCGGACGAATGGATCCAGGAGCGCACCGGCATCCGCCAGCGGCACATCGCCGCGCCCGGCGAGCGCACCTCCGATCTCGCGGTCAAGGCGGCCGAGCGGGCGCTCGCCGCCGCCGGGATGCGCGGCGCCGATCTCGACCTGATCGTGCTGGCCACCGCGACGCCGGACAACACCTTCCCGGCCACCGCCACACAGGTGCAGGCCGCGCTCGGCATGCACCAGGGCGCCGCCTTCGACGTGCAGGCGGTGTGCGCGGGATTCATCTACGCGCTTTCGGTTGCGGACAACATGATCAAGGGCGGCCAGGCGCGCAGCGCGCTCGTCATCGGCGCGGAGACATTCTCTCGCATCCTCGACTGGACCGACCGCGGCACCTGCGTCCTGTTCGGCGACGGGGCCGGCGCGATCGTGCTGAAGGCGGAGGAAGGCGGCGGCAACGGCCATGACCGCGGCATCCTGTCCACTCACCTGCACAGCGACGGCCGCTACTACGACATGCTCTACGTCGATGGGGGGCCCTCGACGACGGGGACCGTGGGCCATCTGCGCATGGCCGGACGCGAGGTGTTCCGCCATGCCGTGGTCGACCTGGCCGCCGTGGTCGCCGAGGCGCTGAGCGCCAATTCCTGCTCGCCCGACGACATCGACTGGGTGGTGCCGCACCAAGCCAACAAGCGGATCATCGAAGGGATGTCGCGCAAGCTGACCCTGCCGGCCGATCGCATCGTGGTCACCATCGACCGTCACGCCAACACCTCGGCCGCTTCCGTGCCGCTCGCGCTCGCCGAGGCGGTGGCGGACGGCCGCATCGCGCCGGGCATGTTGGTGCTGCTCGAGGCCATGGGCGGCGGCTTCACCTGGGGCGCGGCGCTGGTCCGCATGTAGGATGGAGGCCAGCCTTTTCGGCTGGCGCGAACACGCTCTTCCATCCCTTTGATATTGACTGCTTTCCATCCGCAAGGTACGGTTTACCTGACATCCCGGGGGCGGGCGACCCAGGGGAGGGTTTAGGGGCATGGCCGACAGAACCATCACCCGCGCGCAATTGAGCGAGGCCGTCTACCAGGAGGTGGGGCTTTCGCGCAATGAATCCGCGGACTTGCTGGAGACGGTGCTGGGCGAGATCGCCTCGGCGCTGACCCGCGGCGAGTCGGTCAAGATCTCTTCCTTCGGCAGTTTTTCGGTGCGCTCCAAGGGCCAGCGCATCGGCCGTAATCCCAAGACCGGCGAAGAAGTTCCGATCCTGCCGCGCAAGGTGCTCGTGTTCCGGCCTTCGCAATTCCTCAAGGCCAGGGTGAACGACGACCTGGCCAAGGCTTCGGGCGCCAAGCAGCCGTCGTGACCAGCGGCGCCGAGGCAGAGATCGTCCCCCTGCGGCGGCCGCAGAAGTCCGAGGCGGCGTTCCGCACCATCTCCGAGGTGTCCGAGGACCTCGACGTTCCTCAGCATGTGCTGCGTTTCTGGGAAAGCCGCTTCACGCTGATCCGGCCATTAAAGCGCGGTGGCGGCCGGCGCTACTATCGCCCGGAAGACGTTCAGCTTCTGCGCCGCATCCGCGACCTGCTCTACCGCGACGGCTACACCATCCGCGGCGTGCAGAAGCTGCTGCGCGAGCAAGCCAAGGGGACGGGTGAGACGGCCGGCGAGGCGCCGGCGCCGACCGTCGTTTCCGCGACTCCGGCTCTAGCGCCCGCGCCGGTGGCGCATGTCGTGCCGGCCGCCGCTCCCGCGCAGCCCGTGCCCGTCGCGCAGCCCGCGCCGCCGCACCCCGCGAGCCGCGCGGAAACTCCGCCGTCGGCGGGCCTGTCTTCCGCCCGACGCGCGGTTCTCGAAGGCCTGCTGCGCGAGATCGAGGAGCTGAAGGCGCAGCTCGCCGCCGCGCGCAAGTGATCCGATTGCACGCCCCGACTCGCGTGGCTATAGTGCGCGCCTCCCGGTTCCGGGAGCGGTCGGGGCGTAGCGCAGCCCGGTAGCGCATCAGTCTGGGGGACTGGGGGTCGTGGGTTCAAATCCCGCCGCCCCGACCAATCATTTCAATGTAGTATCTGGCGTTCTTGTGTGGCTAGCGTAACTCTGCCGGCGCGGATTTGCGCTCGCGGCTTGGCCAGGAATTGGCCGCCAGTCCGGCGACGATCAGCGCGGCGCCGGAAAGGCGCATCGCGCTCGCCGACTCGCCGAAGGCCAGCATCGCCGAGCTGAGGCCGAACAGCGGGACCAGCAGCGAGAAGGGCGCGACGATCGCGGCCGGGTGGCGCCGGAGTAGCCACGACCAGGCGCCGAAGGCGAAATTTGTCGCGGCGAACGCGACGAAGGCGAGCGCCGCCAGACCGGCTCCGTTCACCTCCGTCAGCGATTCGCGTATCCGCGCCCCGCCTTCGATCGTCCACGACAGGGCGAGCAGCGGCAGCGGCGGCACCGCGCTCACCCACACGATCAGTCGGAACGCATCGGTCGCGCCGGAGCGCCGCGTCAGGATGTTCGACACCGCCCAGGACGCGGAGGCCACGATCACCATCAAGAACGGGATCAGCGCCGCGTGACCGAGCGCACCGGCGATGATCACCACCCCGGCGAAGGCAAGGACGAGTCCGGCGAGGTTACGCCAGCCCGGACGCTCGCCGAGGAAGATCGCGGCCAGCAACAGCGTGAAGAAGGCCTGCAGCTGCATCACCACCGAGCTCAGGCCCGGCGGCATGCCCAGGCTCATGCCGGTGAACAGCAGGCCGAACTGGAACACGCCCAGGAAGGTTCCGATTCCCACCACGCGCCGCCAGCCGATCCCGGGCGTGGGCACGAAAGGCAGGAACGGGAGCGAGGCCACCGCGAAGCGCAGCGCGGTGAACAGCAGCGGCGGAAAATGATCGAGACCGATCCGGATGGCCACGAAATTGAAGCCCCAGATCATCGCGATGAAGGTGGCGAGCACGATGTGGGACAGGGGCATGGCCGCGAGAAGCTACCCGGTTCTTTCGGGTTGGCAAGGCTCGCATGGGGACACTACTCTGCGCGCATGGCCCGTGCCGACTTCGTGCACCTGCGCGTCCACTCCGCCTACTCGCTGTCGGAGGGCGCGATCCGCATCCCGGAGCTGGTCGAACTGTGCCGCCGCGAATCGATGCCGGCGGTGGCGATCGCGGACAGCGGAAACCTGTTCGGCGCGCTGGAATTCTCCCAGGCCTGCGCGGCCGGCGGCATCCAGCCCATCGTCGGCGTGCAGCTCCACGTCCAGCGCGAGGAAGAGGGCCGCGCGACCGCCCATGCCGGCGCGCGCCGGCCGGAGCCCGAGCAACTCGTGCTGCTGGCGCAGAACCAGGCCGGCTGGCGAAATCTCAGCGCGCTGGTGTCGCAAGCCTATCTCGAGACCGAACCCGGCGAACGGCCGCAGGTGCCGCTCGCCGCGGTCGAGGCGCGTGCCGAAGGGCTGATCGCGCTCACCGGCGGCCCGGCGGGCGCGGTCGGCCGCCTGCTCGCCGAGGGCCGCGCTCCGCAGGCCGAAGCGGCGTTGCGGCGGCTGGCACGCGCCTTTCCGAACCGTCTGTATGTCGAGCTGCACCGCCATGGGCTGGAGATCGAATCGCGCATCGAGCCCGGGCTGATCGATCTCGCCTACCGGCTCGGCCTTCCGCTGGTCGCCACCAACGAATGCTTCTTCGGCGACGAATCGATGCACGAGGCGCACGACGCGCTGCTGTGCATCGCGGACGGAGCCTATGTCGCGCAGGAAGATCGCCGGCGCGTCACGCTCGATCATCGCTTCAAGAGCGCGGCCGAGATGCGCTTGTTGTTCGCCGATCTGCCCGAGGCGGCCGACAATACGCTGACCATCGCGCGGCGCTGCGCCTTCATGGTCGACAAGCACGACCCGATCCTGCCGCCGTTCCGCGTCGAGGGCGCGAGCGAGGCCGATCTGCTGCACGCCCGCGCCCGTGAGGGGCTGGAAGCGCGCCTGGCCAAGCACGTCTTCCTTCCGGCGATGGACGCCGCCGTCCGCGAGCGCGCGGCCCGCCCCTATCGCGAACGTTTGGACTACGAGCTGGCGATGATCGTGCGCATGGGCTTCGCCGGCTATTTCCTGATCGTCGCCGACTTCATCCAGTGGGCGAAGGCGAACGGGATTCCGGTGGGTCCGGGACGCGGCTCGGGAGCCGGATCGGTCGCCGCCTGGGCGCTAACCGTCACCGATCTCGATCCGCTGCGCTGGGGGCTGCTGTTCGAGCGCTTCCTCAATCCCGAGCGCGTCTCGATGCCCGACTTCGACATCGACTTCTGCATGGACCCGCGCGACGAGGTGATCCGCTACGTGCAGGGCAAGTACGGGCACGATCGCGTCGCTCAAATCATCACTTTCGGCAAGCTCCAGGCGCGCGCGGCGCTGCGCGACGTGGGCCGCGTGCTCGGCATGCCCTATACGCAGGTCGACCGCATCTGCAAGCTGGTGCCGGTCAACCCGACCGACCCCGTGAGCCTGCCCGAGG
>JASHSH010000239.1 GCA_030040955.1 Rhodospirillales bacterium | reverse complement strand
CCGAAGCGGTAGATGAAGCCGACCATCACCGTGTGCGAGGCATAAGAAATGCGCGCGCTGCCGGCGCCAAACGAGCCGGTGTTCGGATAGTCGGAGCTCGGCGTGGCGAAGTAGCGATAGTCGCCCTTCAGCGACAGGTGATCGTCGATCCGGTACGAAAGCCCGGCGATGCCCTCATAGGCGAGCACGGCATGGTCGGTATCGACCATGGTGATCCCGCCGCCGCCGATGCGCGAAATCATCTCGGCCCCGCCGATGCCGGCGCCGAGATAGGGCTTCCAGGGCGAGCCGGTCTCGAAATCGTAATAGACGTTGGTCATGCCGGAGACCGGCTCGAACCCGCCCGAGGCCCTCACCTCGCCGGTCGCCGGCGCGGACAGCTTGTCGAAATCGGCCATGCGCCAGCCGACTTCCTCCTCGATGCGCAAGGGCTCGAAGGCGTAGCCGACCGCGCCCACCAGGGCCGCGCCCAGGCTCGAACTCACCTTGTCCTGCGCGCCCGGCGTGGCCGAGTTGGTGAAATGGATGTCGGGGACGTAGCTGATGCCGGTCTGGGCGGCGAAATACCAGCCGTTCTCGTCGGCGCGCGCGGCGGCGGCGAGCGCGACGGCGAGCAGGGTCGCAGCGATCAGTAGGGACGCGCGCAAGCTGCCTGTCTCCCCATTCCGGCGGCGCGCGAGGATTGTAGCGAAGGCGTGCGCGCGATCAATGGGGCGGAATCGGCCGGCCCCGCTCACTCGTCGAGGGGGATGTCCGCCGGTTCATCCTGCTCGGGCTCGGCGCCGAGCACGCGCAGCTGGTCGGCCTCGCGGCGCAGCCTGCGATAGGCGCGGATGCTGAACGGGAAGCTCGCGAGATAGACCAGCGCGAGCAGCGCGATGGTGGTCCAGGGGGCGGTGACCAGGAAGGCTGCCAGCACGCCGACCAGGAGGAGCACCGGCAGCACATAGTCGTGCGGCACGCGCAGCCGCTTGCCCGCCCAGGTCGGCACGCGGCTCACCATCAGGAACGAGACCGCGGCCAAGACCGCGGCGTTGACCTCGGGGAAGGCGAGCAGCCGGTCGTCGGCGGTCTCGAAGCTCGCCACCATCGGCAGAAGCGCCAATCCCGCGGCGGCCGGCGCGGGAATGCCGATGAAGAAATTGTGCGCGTAGGGCGGCGCGTCGGCCTCGCCCAGCATCGTGTTGAAGCGGGCGAGCCGCAGCGCGCAGCAGACCGGGAACAGCAGCACGGCGGCCCAGCCCCAGGCGCCCGCGCCCTGCATCGACCAGAAATAGATCAGCACGGCCGGCGCCACGCCGAAGCTCACGATGTCGGAAAGCGAATCGAGCTCGGCGCCGAATTTCGAGGTGCCGTGCAACAGCCGCGCGATGCGTCCATCCAGCGCGTCGAGGATGCCGGCGAACAGGATCGCGATCACCGCGCGCTGCCAATTGCCTTGCAGACCGTAGCGGATCGCGGTCAGTCCGGCGCAAAGCGCGAGCAAGGTGAGGATGTTCGGGATCAGCCGGTTGAAGGAAAGGCTGCGCAGCCGGCGCGGCCGCGGCGTCTTGAACCCGGTCGGCCTAAACATCGGCGCGCCTGTGGCCGACAGATATTTCTAATCGGACTTGCATCATCGCGTCCCGTCGCCAACTCATTCAGTCAGTGTTTCGCTGCGTCCTAGGAAATCCCGAATCGATTTGAGACGGCCAAATCTTATTACGAGTTTATCGTCCGTCTCCTCGTGTAGCACCTCGAACTTTGCATTGCCTTTTTGGTCAAACGACAAAGATTCCCACACTTCTTTGACAAATTCAGTTGGCAAAACAAAGTCCAAGTGATCGCCTTCGTGTGTTTCGCACAGGAGAATTACGAAATCAAAGTTGCGCCCCGGTAGGCCAAGAAACCATCGGTTTGGGCCTTTTTCGGGCAGTTCCCGCGCATGCGGAATACCGACAATCTTGCCGGATACGGTCTTGTATATGGTCCGGTGCCGGCCTCTCTCCTGAGCTAGAAGGACACCCTTTCTGCTTAACTCGGCAATGTAAGATGCACGTGCTCTATCACCTCGCTCTACGGGTGAGTCGTCTGTCATTTTCAGCACCTCACCGTTCGCATACGAGAGTTTAAGCATAAATTCGTTGCCGGCCTATACTTCTTCAGCCAGCGCCGGTATAGCGCCTTTTCAGCCGAATGTTCGGTCGCAAATACGCTAATACAGAAGATAGCCGTCTCGCCACAGATGCGCGAGAGGCTCAGGCCGCTTACGGCGATGGCAATTCGGCCTCGGCCGCGGCCTTGCGCGCGCGCCGGCGCTTGGGCTTCGAAGCGGCAGGCTCGCCCGCGCGGCCCGCCTCCGCGAGCACGGTCTCGCCCCCGATCGTGCGCTGGCCTACCGTCACCAGCGGCTCGACGCCCGGCGGCAGATAGACATCGACCCGGCTGCCGAAGCGGATCATGCCCACGCGCGCTCCCGCGGCGAGGCTCGCGCCCTCCGCGATGTCGCAGCGGATGCGCCGCGCGATCAGCCCGGCGATCAGCACGAAGGCAAGCTCGCCGCCTGACGCCAACTCAAGCCGCACCGCGAGACGCTCGTTCTCGGTGCTCGCCTTGTCGAGATTGGCGCTGAGGAATTTGCCGTGGGTGTAAGAAAGCCGGGTCACCTTGCCGGCGGCGGGCGCGCGGTTCACATGCACGTCGAGCACGCTCATGAACACGCTGACGCGCGTGCGCGGCGCCTCGTCCATGCCGAGTTCGGGCGGCGGCGGCGCCGGTCCGATCGACTCGATGAACCCGTCGGCGGGACTCACCAGGATGCCCGGGCGCGAAGGCGTCACCCGCTCGGGATCGCGGAAGAAATAGGCGCACCAGAGCGTGAGCGCGACGCCGATCCAGCCCAGCGGTGTCCAGATCCAGAACAGGATCAGGGTGGCGAGCGCGAAGATGGGGACGAAGCGCCAGCCCTCGGGATGCAGCGGCGGGAAGTAGCGGCGGAACAAGGTCGCCGTCTCGTCGCCCGCGCCCGGCTGCGCGGGGCCGCTCACGAAAGGACGCGGCCGGCGACCGCGTCGAGCTTGGCGGCGAGCGCGCGGTCGCGCGCCTCGGGGGCGGTGATGATCGCGGCGTCGAGCGCGCGGTGGCAGCCCTGCGGACAGGGCCGGACGCGGTCGCGCAGCAACGGCGTGACGGCGCGCACCAATGCGCGTGCGCGGTCGGCGTTGGCGAGCAGCACCTTCACCACCGCGTCGACCGTGACGTGATCGTGGTCGGGATGCCAGCAGTCATAATCCGTGACCATGGCGACGGTGGCGTAGCATATTTCGGCCTCGCGGGCGAGTTTGGCCTCCGGCATGTTGGTCATGCCGATGACCGAGGCGCCCCACGAACGGTAGAGCAGCGACTCGGCGAGAGTGGAGAATTGCGGCCCCTCCATCACCACATAGGTGCCGCCGCGCACCGCCGCGATCCCCGCCTCGCGCGCCGCCCGCGCCAGCGCATCGCCGACATGGAGGCAGACCGGGTGTCCCATCCCGACATGCGCGACGAGTCCGGTGCCGAAGAAGCTCTTGGTCCGCGCGAAGGTGCGGTCGATGAACTGGTCGACGATGACGAAGGTGCCCGGCGCCAACTCCTCCTTCAGCGAGCCGACCGCCGAGATCGAGACGATCTCGGTCGCGCCCGATCGCTTCAGCGCGTCGATATTGGCGCGGAAGTTCAGCTCCGAGGGCGGGATGCGATGACCGCGGCCGTGGCGCGGCAGGAACACCAGCTCCTGGCCGGCCAGCGTGCCGAACAGAAGCTCGTCGGAGGGCTGGCCGAACGGGCTCTCGACCTTGCGCCAGCGCGCGCCTTCGAGCCCGTCGATCTGGTAGACGCCGCTGCCGCCGATTACGCCGACGACGCCCATGCGAACCGGGCCGCGCTCAGTGGTGGACGTCGGACCAGACGCTGCGCTTCAGCCCGTAGAACAGGGCCGTGAGCACGATGGTGAAGATCAGCACCTTGAGGCCGAGATTGTGCCGCACGTTCAACTCGGGCTCGGCCGCCCAGTTCAGGAAGGTGACGGCGTCGTGCGCCTCCTGCTCGAGCGTCGCCTTGGTCCCGTCGGCATAGGTGACGCGGTCGGCGGTGAGCGGCGGCGGCATGCCGATCGCGTGGCCGGGGAAGGCGGTGTTGTAGTACATGCCCTGCGGCAGCTTGAAATCCTTCGGCGCATCGACGAAGCCGGTGAGGATCGCGTAGACGTAGTCCGGCCCGCCGTGGCGCGCCTTGACGATCAGCGAAAGATCGGGCGGCAGCGCGCCGTTGTTCGCCGCGCGCGCGGCCTGGTCGTTGGGGAAGGGCGAGACGAACTGGTCCGATGGCCGCGCCGGACGCTGGAACATGTCGCCCTGGTCGTTGGGTCCGTCGGTGACCTGCTTCTCGGCGGCCGCGGCCTTGATCTCGTCGTCGGAAAGGCCGATCTCGGCCAGGTTGCGATAGGCCAGCAGCTTCATCGCATGGCAGGCCGAGCAGACCTCGCGGTAGACTTGGAAGCCGCGCTTCAGTTGCGCCGGCTCGTATTGGCCGAGGATGCCGGTGAAGGTCCAGTCCTGCGGCGCGAGCTTGACCTCCTCCTCCTGCGCGAGCGCGGGCGAGGCGAGCGCGAAGGCGGCGAGCGCGAGGAAGGCGGCGCGAGCGGAGCGGCGGATGCGCGTTTCCATCACGCCTTCTCCATCGCCGCTGCGCCGCCGCGCGGCAGCACCGGCGCGCTGATGCTCGAAGGCAGCGTCCGCGGCGTCTCGAACCAGCCCAGCAGCGGCAGCACCACCAGGAAGAACAGGTAGTAGTAGGCGGTGGCGATGCGGCCCTGCACGACCAGGGATTCGGTCGGGAACTGCGCGCCGATCCAGCCCAGCCAGCAGCCGTCGGCGACGAACAGCCAGAAGAAGATCTTGAAAGCGGGACGGAAGCGCCCGGAACGCACCTTCGAGGTGTCGAGCCAGGGCAGGAAGAACAGGATGATCAGCGAGCCGAACAGCACGATCACGCCGAGCAGCTTGTTGGGGATCGAGCGCAGCATCGCGTAGAAGGGCAGGAAGTACCATTCCGGCACGATGTGGTTCGGCGTCACCAGCGGGTTGGCCGGGATGTAGTTGTCGGGCTCGCCGAAATAGTTGGGCGCGTAGAACACGAAGAACATGTAGACGATCAGCATCACGCCGACGCCGAACAGGTCCTTCACCGTGTAGTAGGGATGGAACGGAATCGTGTCCTGCGGACCCTTCGGATCGATGCCAAGGGGATTGTTCGACTTCACGGTGTGCAGCGCCCACAGGTGCAGCACCACGACGCCGAGAATCACGAAGGGCAGCAGGTAGTGAAGCGCGAAGAAGCGATTGAGCGTCGGATTGCCGACCGCGAAGCCGCCCCACAGCCAGGTGGTGATGTCATTGCCGATCCACGGGATCGCGCTGAACAGGTTGGTGATCACGGTGGCCGCCCAGAACGACATCTGGCCCCAGGGCAGCACATAGCCCATGAACGCGGTCGCCATCATGGTGATGAAGATGATCAGTCCCAGCCACCAGAGGATCTCGCGCGGCGACTTGGACGAGCCGTAATAGAGGCCGCGAAACATGTGCACATAAACGACGAAGAAGAACATCGAGGCGCCGTTCATGTGCAGGTAGCGCAGCAGCCAGCCCTGGTTCACGTCGCGCATGATGTGCTCGACCGAGGTGAAGGCGAGCGCCGCGTTGGGCGTGTAGTTCATGGCGAGGAAGATGCCGGTGAGCACCATCACCACCAGCATGAACAAAGCGAGCGAGCCGAAGTTCCACCAGTAGTTCAGGTTCTTCGGCGTCGGATAGTCGGTGGTCGCGTGGGCGAGCAGGGTGAAGACCGGCAGCCGCTGGTCGATCCAGCGCACCAGGCGATTTGCGTTGGCGGTTCCGCTCATGGTCCGCTCCTAGCCGATCTTGACCGCGGCGGCGCCGGTGAACTTGTACTCGGGCACCGCCAGGTTGAGCGGCGCCGGTCCCAGCCGGATGCGCGCCGAAGTGTCGTATTGCGAGCCGTGGCACGGGCAGAACCAGCCGCCGAACTCGCCGCGCGGATCGCCCGACTTCTGGCCGAGGGGCACGCAGCCGAGATGGGTGCAGATGCCGATGACGATCAGCCAGTCCGGCTTTTGCGCGCGCTGGGCGTCGGTCTGCGGGTCGCGCAGCTCGGCGACGTTGACCTTCTGCGCCGCGTCGATCTCGGCCGCGGTGCGATGCGCGATGAACACCGGCTTGCCGCGCCAGGCCACGGTGATGCGCTGGCCCTCGGCCACCGGGGACAGATCGACATCGATGCTGGAAA
>JASHSH010000238.1 GCA_030040955.1 Rhodospirillales bacterium | reverse complement strand
CACCACGAACCAGAGCAGCATGACCGGTCCGAAGGCGCGGCCGATGCGCGCGGTCCCCTGCGGCTGCACCGCGAACAGCGCCACCAGCACCAGCACCGAGACCGGCAGCACATAATGCGTGAGCGCGGGCGTGGCGATGTCGAGACCCTCGAATGCGGACAGCACCGAGATCGCCGGAGTGATCGCGCCGTCGCCGTAGATCAGCGCCGCGCCGAACAGGCCGAAGGCGACGATGGCCGGGCGGTGCTGGCGCTTCACGCCGAGCAGCGACATCAGCGCGAGGATGCCGCCCTCGCCGTCATTGTCGACCCGCATCGCCGCGGCCACGTATTTGACCGAGGTGATCAGGATCAGCGTCCAGACGATCAGCGACAGCGAGCCCAGCGCGGCCTCCGCGTCGGGCGTGCCGGTCACGTCGAGCACGGTCTTCAGCGTATAGAGCGGGCTGGTGCCGATATCGCCGAACACGATGCCGAGCGCGGACATGCTCAGCGCCGGCAGGGTGGCGGCGAAGGCGTGGCCGGGGCGGTCGGGGAATTCCGGCTTGGCCGGGTTGGCGGCGGCGCTGGCGGAATCGGACAAGGCTCCCTCCGGCGGTACGGAATAGCTAAGCCCGGCGCGGCCGCGCGCGCAATGCGCCGGGCTGGGAAGAGCGATGCTCTTCACGGGATTGTCACGGTCGGTCGGCAATCCAGCCGAGGTTCCGGGCCTGTTCGTCCCCCTCGCGCCGCCGGAAACGGCGCGGCCAGGGTGGCTGGGTGGCGGCGATGCCTCCATTTGCAGGCCCGACGGGGCCGGTATATACGGGCGCGCCGGCTCCACCGGGGGGCCGACACCGAGGAAGGCGATGGATGTGGCGGCGGCCGGGCCCGCGCTCGGCTATTCGGCACGGTTTTCCGATCTTTACGACCGCGACGGGCTGGCCCGCATCGACGCCGCCTTCCTGGCCGAGCTCGCGCGCGCCGATGCCCCGCTCGCCGGGCGCCTGACGGAAGCCCGCGCCTCGCCCCCGGCCGATGGCCGCGACGAGGCCGATCTGCTGATGGAGGTGGGGCCGCATCTCGACCGCTTCGTGGGCCGCCTGTTCGGCATCGAAGCCGAACTCGCCGCATTGGCGGCGAGCCAAGAGGCGCTGGCGCCCCTGTTCGTCTGCAAGCGCCAGTTCGTCCAGCGCCGCGCGGCCAAGGCGCTCACTCAGGCGCAGGCCGAGGCACTGGACCCGGCCGTGTTGGACACCGAGATGGCGGCGGCGCTCGGCGGGGCCTGGGACGAGCTTGGCTTCGCGCGCGCGGTGATGGGCTGGCTCGACGACGAGGCGGCGCATGCGCGCGAACTCGAACTTGCGCAGCGCTATGCCGCCTGGGCGCTGCATTCGCGCGCCGGCCAGGCAAGGCATGCGCGCGGGCATCTGTTCCACCTGCCGGGCAAGCGCGATCCCAAGCATCTGGTGCCCACCGAGCATGTAATCGCCGATGGCGTGGACAAGCGGACGCTCGATCCCGCGCATTGGCGGCGGCGCGACGGGTTCGCGCTCACCGATCCGGGCACCGACCTCGCCGGCGCGCTCGACGAGGTGCACTACTGCATCTTCTGCCATCACCAGCGCAAGGACAGTTGCGCCAAGGGCGTGATCGACAAAAAGACCGGCGGCTTCGCCAAGAGCGCGCTCGGCGGCCCGGCCACCGGCTGCCCGCTCGAGGAGCGCATCTCGGAGATGCACGAGGCCAAGAGCATGGGTGCCTCCATCGCCGCGCTCGCCTTCGCCGCGATCGACAATCCGCTTCTTGCCGGCACCGGGCACCGCATCTGCAACGACTGCATGACCGCCTGCATCTACTCGCCGGCCGGGCGCGATCCGGTCGACATCCCGCAGGCGGAGACGCGCATCCTTAAGGACGTGCTCGCGCTGCCCTGGGGCTTCGAGGTCTATTCGCTGCTCACCCGCTGGAACCCGCTGGACTTGCGCCGGCCGATCCCCAAGCCGCCTTCGGGCCGCACCGTCCTCGTGGTGGGTCTCGGCCCCGCTGGGGTGACGCTCGCGCATCATCTGATCAACGAGGGCCACGCGGTGGTGGCGTTCGACGGGCTGAAGATCGAGCCGCTGGCCGCCGATATATCGGGCGTCGCGGCGGATGGATCGCGCGGCCCGTTCCGCGCGATCCGCGACATCGCCGAGATCGCCGAGCCGCTGAACGCGCGGCAGATGGCCGGCTTCGGGGGCGTGGCCGAATACGGCATCACCGTGCGCTGGGACAAGAATTTCCTGAAAATCCTGCGCTTGCTGATCGAGCGGCGCAGCCAATTCCTGATGGTGGGGGGCGTGCGGCTGGGCAGCGCGATCACGCTGGCCGGCGCCTTCGCCATGGGCTTCGACCATGTCGCGCTGTGCATGGGCGCGGGCCGGCCGACCGTGATCGACATGCCGAACAATCTCGCGCCGGGCGTGCGCCAGGCCTCGGACTTCCTGATGGCGCTCCAACTCACCGGCGCGGCGCGCACCGACACCGTGGCGAATCTCCAGCTGCGGTTGCCGGCGGTGGTGATCGGCGGCGGGCTGACCGCGATCGACACCGCGACCGAGGCGATGGCCTATTACCCGGTGCAGGTGGAGAAGTTCCTCGCCCGCTGGGAAACGCTGGCGGCGGAGCGCGGCGACGAGGCGGTGCGCGCGTCCTTCACCGATGCCGAGCGCGCGGTGGCCGAGGAATTCCTCGCCCATGCCCGCGCCATCCGCGCCGAGCGCGAGGCCGCCCGCGCCGAGGGCCGCGCGCCCCGGCTGATCGAGCTGCTCCGCGCCTGGGGCGGCGTGACCATCGCCTATCGCCGCGCGCTGATCGAATCCCCCGCCTACACGCGCAATCACGAAGAGGTGGCGAAGGCGATGGAGGAGGGAATCTTCTTCGCCGAGCGGCTGAGCCCGGTGGCGGTCGAGATCGACGAAGCCGGCGCGGCCAAGGCGCTGCGCGTGCGCGACGCGGGCGGGGCCGAGCACTCGCTGCCCGCGCGCTCGATCCTGGTGGCCGCCGGCACCGTGCCCAACACCGTGCTCGCGCGCGAGGACGCCGATGTGCGCCTGCACGGGCGGCATTTCCAGGCGGTCGACGAGGACGGCAACCCGGCCGTGCCGGAGACCATCGCCAAGCCGAAGGCCGCGCATGTGCTGATGACCGTGGAAGGCGAGACGCGGGTCTCGTTCTTCGGCGACCTGCATCCCTCCTATGCCGGCAACGTGGTCAGCGCGATGGCGAGCGCGAAACAGGGCTATCCGGTGATCGGCCGCGCGCTGGCGAAATTCGCCCCGCGCTCCACGCCGGCGCGCATCTTCGCCCAGGTGAACGACGCGTTCCGCGCGAGCGTGGTGCGGGTCGAGCGGCTTTCGCCCACCATCGTCGAGGTGGCGGTGCGCGCGCCCGCCGCCGCGCGCGCCTTCCATCCTGGCCAGTTCTACCGCTTGCAGAATTACGAGAGCTTCGCGCCGGCGACCGCGGGCATGCGCTTCGCCATGGAAGGCCTCGCGCTCACCGGAGCCTGGGTCGATCCCGCCGCCGGCACCATCGGCGTGATCGTGCTCGAAATGGGCGGATCGTCGGATTTGTGCATGGCGCTGAAGCCGGGCGAGCCGGTGGTGCTGATGGGTCCCACCGGCACGCCGACCGAGACGCCGGGCGGCGAGAATGTCCTGCTCGCCGGGGGCGGGCTGGGCAACGCGGTGCTGTTCTCGATCGGCCAGGCGCTGCGCGCCGCCGGCTCGCGCGTGCTCTATTTCGCCGGATACCGCGAGGCGGCGGACCGCTACAAGATCGACGAGATCGAGGCCGCCGCCGACCAGGTGGTGTGGTGCGTCGACAAGGGCGAGCCGTTTCGCCCCGGCCGCGCGCGGGATCGCAGCTTCGTCGGCAATATCGTCGAGGCGATGCGCGCCTATGGCGAAGGCAGGCTGGGCGCGCAAGGAATCCCGCTCGGCAAGATCGACCGCATCGTCGCCATCGGGTCGGACCGGATGATGCGCGCGGTGGCCGAGGCGCGCCACACCGTGCTCGCGGGGCTATTGCCCGCACATCATCGCGCCATCGGCTCGATCAACTCGCCGATGCAATGCATGATGAAGGAGATTTGCGCCCAGTGCCTGCAGAAGCTGCACGATCCGGCGACCGGCAAGGAGTGGGTGGTGTTCACCTGCGCCAATCAGGACCAGCCGCTCGACTGGGTGGATTTCCGCACCCTGCACGAGCGGCTGGAGCAGAACGGCGCGCAGGAGAAGCTCACTCGCCTGTGGATCGACCGCGGCCTGCGCGAAGTGGGGATCAGGAAGTAGGTCCGTTTCGACCAGGCGGGAAGACAGCGACTACTCGCGGCCTTCGAAGACCGGATTCCACCGAACGTGTAAGAATGACTCCAGAAGGCTGAGAAGCGAGTTGCCCAACTGCGCTTGCATCAGCAAGTTGACTCGGTCGGTATGCTCCCGGATCCACTTACCAACTTCCACATTGTCGAAGGACTCTATTCCTACCGATGCCGGATTACGCATAAGCGACGCCGCAAGCGTGCTCGCAGCGCTTGAAGCGTTGTAATGCTGGAAAGAGTAACGCGCGTTGCTGTTCGGTCCGGCCTTGCCGACCTTTAGGGCGCGATCGTCAAGGAAAAACGCGTATACGGCCATGGCATCACGCGGCATGGAGGGCGCCTTATGAGGCTTTGGTAGTATCTCAATTTGTACGGCGCCCTGATCAAGGGCGACGCCGGCGAGAGATGCCGCTTGGCAGAAGTCGGCGATAGATTTGCCGACGAGCTCCGCCAGGCGTGTCGTGGGATTCCGATGAGTACTCGAGATGTTCATGCAAATCCGTTAACCGCAAGTTTGGCAGGCTCGCACTCTTCCCGCGCGCACTTTGGCTCGAGCGGCGATAACTGCCTCCCCAGATGCAGCAAACTCTCCTAAGTCGATCCACCGACCATTGTCTGGTCGCGTGCCTCCCCCCGTTCCCTGACCTGAATTGCAGTGCGCGCAATCGTGTCGATGCACTTTCGTTATGTGCCCGTGTGCCCGCCAGTTTTCGTATGCGAAGTACCGCATGGCGCACTCCATGTACTGACTGGAGGGGCTCGATCTTCGCCACAATAATCTCGGCTGACTAGTCAGAAAATGTTAGTTGGCCGCGCAGATAAGCTAAAGCGGACCTTACTTCCGCCCTCACGTCGATCCGGACGTCACTGCGATCCGTGACACCACCCGTGACGTCATCCCAACGAGAAAGATCCCACACCCCCACATCCCAATACGCTGGTGGGCGCTGAATCACGTCCTCTGTCCTGAGTGGTTTGATAATCTTTGATTGTTTGTGACCCGTCTGTCCGTGCTTAAATGCGTTCGCTATCCGATCAATCTGCGCAAACGCAGGGCATTCTCTTCGGAATTTCTCCCGCAATTTGGCGTTGCTTTGCCCGGCACTCATGTAGTCGACGCAGTGGAATATTGCTACGCACGCCTGGAAAGCGTGCCTTACCGAAGTCGGATTTGCGTCGAAGTCGGCAATTGTTGGCTCGACGATGTCTCGGATGTAGTCGCGAGCATCCATGAACTTATCCTTCTCGCCCGCCAGCGCATCATGTCGCGCGCTGGAGAGTGCCGAGGATCGCCAGAAGATGCCGCGCCTGCGGATTGCCGTTCGGCCCCAGCATGCGCATCAGGCTCTTCGGTGGCGTGCCGGTGAGTTTCCCCAGGCGCGCGAACCCGATCGTCGCGTGGATATGTTGGCGCAGCACCGAGCGGCCCGCGTCCAGGTCGCCGGCGATCAGCTCCTGCACCGCCTCGCGCAGCAAGGCGTTGGCGAAGTCCGGCTCCGCGCGCAGGCGCTTGGCCAAAGTCAGCTTGAAGCTTCGCGTCAGGGCCATTATCGGTGCTCTTTTCATGGGCGCATTGTGCGTGGATCGGCGTGCACCGCGCAATGTCCTGGCGATCACGCCTTCGTCTCTTCGTCCGCCAGCCCGTAGACCGTCTGCGGCTCCTGGAAGCCGGCGAGTTCGAACTGGCCGACCGGTACCAAGGCGGCGCCGGACGCGCGGGCGAACTCGGCCGAGAGCAGCACCGCGCGGCCGAGCTTGCCGGTGAGCTTCTCGATGCGCGCGGCCAGATTCACCGCCGGGCCGATGCAGGTGAAGTCGAGGCGCGCGCCGCTGCCGATATTGCCGTAGAGCACGCGTCCGAGATGCAGCGCGAGGCCGAAGCGAGGCCCGGCACGCTTGCCCTGGCCCACGATGTCGGGCATCGCGGCCACGGCGGCGCGCGCGGCGAGCGCGGCCTCGAGCGCCGAGGCGCAGGCGCGTTTGGGCCCGTCCGTCCCCTCGGGGAGCGCGAAGATCGCCAGCAGCCCGTCGCCCATGAATTTCAGCACCTCGCCGCCCTTTTCCTGGATATGCGGCACCTGGCAGTCGAAATAGCGGTTGAGCTGCTCGATCAGCGCCTCGGGCGCGACGCGGTCGGCGAGCGAGGTGAAGCCGCGCATATCCGAGAGCCACACTACCGCCTCGATCGATTCGCTGTGGCCGCGGCGGATCTGCCCGGCCAGAATGCGCTCGCCGGCATGGCGGCCGACATAGGTGTTGAGGAAATTCTCGGCCGTGCGGCGCAGCGCGCGGACCTCGGCCACCCGGGCGAAGGGCGCGGCGATGGCGAGCAGGGTCGAGACCTGCGCGTCGGTGAAGCCGCCCGGCGCCTTGGTGGTCCAGGAGGCGAGATGGATGTCGCCGTTAGTGAAGATCAGCGGCGTGGCCACATAGTCGGTGGCGCCTTGATCACGCAAGTCCCGCACCAACTGCGAATCCATCGGACAGGCGGGATCGCAGAGCTTGCGGCGCAGGGGCGCGCGCGAGGCCAGCACCTGGGTGACCGGGCTGTCGCGATACTCCTGCGTGTCCATCATATAGGGCGCGTTGCGCACCTCGACCGGCTGGCCCGGCTGCCAGACGAACCGCCGGCCCATCATCTCGGGATGGAGCGTGCGCACCAGCACGGCGACGCGCCAGAGCGGCATGCCGCCGGCGGCGAGGCCGTCGCACAGCTCGGCGAGCACCTCCT
>JASHSH010000237.1 GCA_030040955.1 Rhodospirillales bacterium | reverse complement strand
GCACCGCTGCTGCTCGTAGCCTTCGCGCCCGGCGGCGCCGGAATGGCCGAGTGGGAGGCCAGCATGGTGCTGGAGAGCTGGATCGTCGTCGCCATGGGCCTGTTCTGCGCGATGGCGCTGCGCAGCGCGACCGCGGCGGTTCTGGTCACCTTCGGGTTCTACGCGCTCGGCCGGACCGCCGCATACTTGCTGGGCGCCGCGACTTTCGGCTCCGGGCTCGGCCACAACGAATTCGCCAATGACGCGACGTCGGGAGCCATGGCGCTGATCGCGGCGATCATGCCGAGGCTCGACCTGTTCGGGCAGAGCAGGTGGCTGGTGGTCGGGCCCGGCGGTGGTTGGGGACTGCCGGAGTTGTTGTTGCAGACGGCGATCTACGTGCCGCTGCTGCTGCTCGCAACCATCCGCGATTTGCGGGTGCGGACGTTCTGAGCGATGCGCGCAAGGCAAGTAACCGCGTTGCTCTGGCTCGCCATCCTGTCGCTGCTGCTGGTGCAGAGCTGGTACGACTCCCGCATCCGCGACCTGCGCCCGGCCATCGAGGAGATGCCCGCGGTTCCCAGCCCGTTGACGCTCAAGGCGATGGCGTTCGGCGACGAGGAATTTCTGTTCCGCCATCTCGGCCGCTGGCTACAAGGCGTTGGAGACGGCGGCGGCCGCATGCGGCGGTTGAAGGAGTTCGACTACGACCGCGTGGTGGACTGGCTGCGGGCACTCGACGGCATCAACGCCGATCACGCGGAGTACACGCACGAGCTGGCGGCGCGCTATTTCGGCGAGGTTGATATCGATCGCGGGCGCGTGCGCAAGATCGTCGACTATTTGCGGACCATGTCGCTGCGCGATCCGGAACGCGAATGGCCATGGCTGGTTTGGGCGGCGGGAAAGGCGCAGCACCCGATCGCCGACCCGGCCCTGATCAAGGCGATCGCCCACGACCTCCAGTCACCCGAGCTGCGCTCGCCCCGGGTTCCGCCCTGGGTTCGGGTATTGCCGGCGCATCTCTATCACGTCGCCGGCGACGAGGCCGACGAGCAGGCCGCCCTGGCCTCCGTCACCCCGCAGGATCGCGAAGCGGTCGAGGAGGAAAAGCGTCAACTGTTTCAGGCCATCCTGCGGTTCAAGCAGCGGCAATGACCGGTGGGCTACGGGCGGATTTCCGGTCGGAAACGGCCCTGAAAAACCGGTTTTCATTTGGGCGGGAAACGCGTACACTCCGCGCACTCCGGGGGCGGAGCCTTTGATTGCCCGGGTTTTGCGTGCGACCAAAGGAATAAGAAAGCGAATGCTAAGACGGCGTTAAGGGATGGGGGATGATATTGGCCGCCGGCGAGCCGTGGGCAAGGTTTCGGAACCCCTGTGATGCGGAGGACAATCGTGAAGTTGCGTGAACTCTTTCGCGGCGGTCCGGCCGTTGGCCCGGTCTCGGCCGCCCAGCAGGGTTTCACCCTGGTGGAAATGGCGATCGTGCTGGTCATCGTCGGCCTGCTGGTCGGCGGCATCTTGAAGGGCCAGGAGATCGTCAACAACGGCCGCGTCAAGGTTCAGGTGGCCCAGATCGACGCGGTCAAGGCCGCGGTGCAGACCTTTTGGGACAAGTTCAGCTTCTATCCCGGCGACGACCCGCAGGCCTCGTTGCAGCTCGGCATCGACAAGTCGTTCAACGGGGACGGAAACGGAATTGTGGCGACGAATACGGCGACGCCGTCCGCGGACCCGGACAGCACGGGCGAGGCTGCGAGTACGGAGCCGAATGCGGTTTGGTACGAGCTGCAGTCAGCGAATCTGCTGTCGGGCGTGGAGACGAATTCGCCTGGGGCCACGGCGTCGAATACGGCCAATTTCAATATGCTCGGCAAGATGGGCACCAGCTATCTGACCTATGCGGACTTCAGCGTGCCCACGGGCACTGGTTCTTCGACCGCGAACAAGATGGTTCGCATCGCCGGCATAGCCAACCCAACCGTTCTGACCACAGCGAACGGCCCCGCCATGCGGGAGCAGGACGCGGCCCAGATCGACATCAAGTACGACGATGGCCTGCCGGAGACTGGACAAATCCTGGCCACCAGCTACTCGGCCGCCCTCAATTGCTGCGGCGCGGGTGCCTGTACCGCCAGCACCTCGTCGACCTATGGCTTGCAAAACACCGCGAATACGGCGGCGCTGTATTGCGCGCTCATCTGGGCGACTCAGTAGCAAGCAGCTCCATCATCCGGTGCAGGGGCGGGATCTTCGGGTCCCGCCCTTTTCATTTCCGCTCCGTGCCTTCTCCGTCGGCGGAAATCCGGAACGATTGGGGCGATTGTCCGCCAGCGTGCATCTCCCACATGCGCTGGAACGCGGCCTCCAGTGCACGCGTGTAGGCGGGCGTATCGAACAGCGGCACATTCGGGCGGCTGGCGATCAAGCGCTCGCGGATCGCTCGCAGCCGGTCCGGATCGCGTGCAAGGGCGAGGGCCAGGGTCTCGTAGTCGGCAAGGTTCTCGGCGACCAGTTCCGCCAGCCCGACCGCGTGCAGCAGGCTTCCGCCGACGCGTCCGGCAAAGGTTTGACCCGCGCAGCTCACCGCCGGCAGCCCTTCCCACAGCGCGTCGCTCATCGTCGTGTGCGCGTTGCACGGCAGGGTGTCCAGGAACAGGTCCGCCACCCGGTGCCTGGCCATATGCTCCGCCAGAGGCAGCCTCGGGGCGAATACCAGCCGGTCCCCGCTCACGCCGCGCGCCGCGGCTTCGCGCCGCAGATTTGCGGTGGCACCGGGCGCCCCCTCGAGCAGCCAGAGCACACTGCCAGGCACCGCCTCCAGCAGCCGCATCCAGATGTCGAACATGCGGGGGTTGAGCTTGCGCGGATGATTGAAGCAGCAGAACACGAACCCCGGTTCCGGGAGGCCGCATTCCGCCCTCGTCGGCGCTCGTCCCGCGATCTCGCGCTTGCGGTCGTTGGGCTGATAGCAGCGCGGCAGAACCGCCAGTTTCTCCGCGTAGAACCGCTCGCCGCCTTCGGGAACCAAAAACGGGTCCGCGACGATATAGTCGATGAACGGCGCACCCATGGTCCCCGGATAGCCCAGATAGTTCACCTGCACCGGCGACGGCCGATAGGCCAGGATTTCGGTTCTTCCGGTGCCCACGTAACCCATCAGATCGACGAGAATGTCGACGCCGTCCTCGCGGATCCGCTGGGCCGCGCGCAGGTCGGACATCGCGCCGATCTCGACGAATCGGTCGAACGCGCGTTCGATCCGGCGGCGCAGCGGGCTCGCGTCGTCGCGTCCGTAGGAATATGCGATCGCCTCGAACCGCTCCCGGTCGTGCAGTTCGATCGTCTCGACCAGCAGCCGGGCGGTGGCATGCGAGCGAAAATGCTCCGACAGATAGCCGATGCGCAACCGGCCCGAGGGGCGGCTCCGTCCGGCGGGAGGCAGCGGCGTGCAACTCGCGGCGATGCCGGCGGCGTAGGCACGGACGCAGACGAGCTGTTCCTCGGGTGTCGATTCGTTGAGGATCAGGGTCGAAGGATCGACATTGGCATCTCCCTCCCGCACCGCCGACAGCACCACCGATTGCAGCCGATCGATCTCGCGCCAGTCGCAAGCGAGCCGATGGTGGTTCTCCAGGGCACCCAGGATGGCGCCGTTGTCCGGATCGAGGAGCGCGGCACGTGCCAGCGCGGCGATCGCGCCGGCATGGTCGCCCAGATCCGCCAGCGTGTCGGCCAGGAGCAGGAACGCGGTGACGCGGTCCGGCCGCAGTTCCAGCGAACGCCGAAATTCGGCGGCGGCGCCCGGCAGACGGTTCGCGTCGCGCAGCACGTATCCCAGATTGTAGTGGGCATCCCCGTTGTCGGGGCGCAGTTCGAGGGAACGGCGCAGAACCACTTCGGCGCGCGGGAGGTCGCGCAATCGCCGCAGCGCGATGCCAAGATTGTTCAGCGCTTCCGGATAGTCGGGCCGCAGCGTGACCGCCGTTTCCAGCTCGACGACCGCTTGTTCGAGCTTGTCCGCCTCGATCAGCAGCATGCCGAGATTGTTGCGCGCGGCCGCCGAGCGTGGATTGAGGGCGGAGACCCGCCGATAGAGGTCGATCGCCTCGTCTCGACGGCCGCCGCGTTGCGCGGCCACCGCGCGCTCGAATAATTCGCGTGCCTCCGCCTCCGCCATCCTGGGACCGTTCCCGAATTTGAACGCGCGATAAGGCCGGTCCCGGTCAGCGGATCGCTGGAAGAGCGGCGGCGAGCGCCTCTTCCACAGCGTCCAGCACACCGTCCCAATCTCCCGGCGCAGATTGGCGAAAGATACGCATCGTCGGATACCAGGGGCTGTCGCTCCGTCCCAGGAGCCAACGCCAGTCGGAGGCGAAGGGCAGCAGCACCCACACCGGCTTGCCCAACGCGCCGGCGAGATGCGCGACCGCGGTGTCGACCGAGATCACCAGATCCATCAAGCTCACCAACGCGGCGGTCTCGGCGAAATCGGCCAAGTGAACGCGGTGATCGGTGAAGCCTGACATCCCCGCGACGGCCTCCGAGTCACCCTCGCGCAACTCGGGTTGCAGCAGATGCCAATGGGCTGCCGTCTTCTCGATCTGCGCGCGAAACACCGATGCGGGTATGGTTCGATATCTGTCGTTCTTGTGCGCCGGATTCCCGGACCAGGCGATTCCGATGTTCGGCCGGCCCTCGGACACGCGCCCCCGCCAGACCGTGATTCGCGCCGGGTCGGGTCGCAAATACGGAATCGCGGCCGGTATCGTCTCCAGAACGGTCCGAAAGATGCCTGGAAGGCTCAGCAGCGGACAATGCAAGTCGAACGGCGGCAGTGGGTCGCCCTCGGCGATGACCCGCTCCACCCCTTTCAGGCCCGCCATCAGCTGGATCAGTGGCCGCTGAACCTCGAGCAACACGCGGGCGCCGCGGGCGGCCACTTGGCTTGCATATCGGCAGAACTGGATGGTATCGCCCATTCCGCCCTCGGCGTGCAGCAGAATCGAGCGACCCTCGATCGCTCCGCCGTCCCATTGCGGCTGCGAGAATCCGCGGATTCGCAACTCGTCGGTCCCCCCGCGCCAGCGCCATTCGTACAGCGGCCAGCCAGTGGCGAAGTCGCCGAGGAGCAAATGGGTGAGCCCCTCGTTG
>JASHSH010000236.1 GCA_030040955.1 Rhodospirillales bacterium | reverse complement strand
GATCGCCGAGTCGGCGACGTTGAACGAGGGCCACCAATCGAATGCCCCGATATGCACGTAGACAAAGTCGACGACCGCGCCGAAGCGCAGCCGATCGATCAGATTGCCGATCGCGCCGCCGATCACCAGACCGAGCGCAACGCCGAGATAGCGGCGGGGTGTGCGCGCCAGCCAGAGCAGCAGCGCGACCGTGATCGCCAGCGCGACCAGGGCAAACCAGACGGTCGGATAGCCCTGCTGGTTGGCGACCCCGAAGCTGATGCCGCGATTCCAGACCAGGGTGAAGTCGAGGAACGGCGCGAGGCGCATCGGACCGGCGAACGGGGGCGGAAACGGCGCGCCGGGCGCTCGCAAAACCTCCAGCACCGCCCATTTGCTCGCCTGGTCGAGGATGGCGATCAGCAGGGCGACAAGGATACCCAGGACGAGCGGAAATCGCGGCCGCACGATCGCGTCACTCGCCCCGTTCTTGGCGGCCTATCACGTCGTCGCAGCGCGCGCACAGGCCGGGATGGCGGTGCGTCCCGACATCTTCGAGCACGCGCCAGCAGCGGACGCACTTTTCCCCCGTGGCCGTAGTAGCGATCACGGCATAGCCTGGCGCCTCGAGGAGTGTGAAGGGCGGAGGGACATATCGCGCCACGGCCGGGGGTGTTGGAACAGGGAGCACTGTCGTCGTGGGCATCGGCCCAAACATTACAGCGCTGCCAGAAGTGGTCGAAACAGCCGCAAACCTTCCGTTGATATCATCATTGCCAAACAAGCTGCTAAAGACGCTGTGATCCTTTGGCGGGACAAAGATTTCTGGGCTCGCCTCCAGGCTCGAACCGATGCGGCCGGCCGCACGCTCGATCTCCAGTGCCGCGGTGGTCACCCGCCGGGCGGGGAAGACGATCTCGTCCCAGCCCGCCGCCAGCGCGTCGTCGCGCCACTCCGCCGGCACGGCGGGAAACGTCTCGAGATGGACGCTGCTCGCCTCGCCCGGACGCCGCTCGAGCCAGGCCTCTTCGGCGGTGAAGCAGAGGATGGGCGCCAGCCAGCGCACCAGATGCTCGAACAGTATCTCCATCACCGTGCGCACGGCGCGGCGGCGCTTGTCCTTGGGATGGTCGCAGTAGAGCGAGTCCTTGCGGATGTCGAAATAGAAGGCCGAGAGGTCGCCGGCGCAGAAGGCATGCAGCTCGGCGATGAAGGTATGGAAGCGGAATTCCTGGGCTGATTTGCGCAGATGCGCGTCCAGCAGCGCGAGCCGGTGCAGGATCAGCCGCTCCTCCTCGGGCAATTGCGCGTGGGGGAGCCGCTCGGCCGGATCGAACCCGTCGAGCACGCCGAGCAGGTAGCGCAACGTGTTGCGCAGGCGGCGGTAGATGTCGATTTGCGTCTTCAGGATCTCGGGGCCGATGCGCAGATCGTCGGAATAGTCCGAACCCGCGACCCAAAGGCGGAGGATGTCGGCGCCGGAGGCCGCGACCACCTCCTGCGGCACCACCGAATTGCCGAGCGACTTCGACATCTTGCGGCCCTGCTCGTCGAGCACGAAGCCGTGCGTGAGCACGGCGTCGTAGGGCGCGCGTCCGCGCGTGCCGCAGGATTCGAGCAGCGAGGAATGGAACCAGCCGCGATGCTGGTCGGTGCCCTCGAGATAAAGGTCGGCCGGCCAGGGCAGACCCCACTCGCCCGATTCAAGCACGAAAGCGTGCGTGCAGCCCGATTCGAACCACACGTCGAGAATATCGAACACCTGCTCGAACTCGCTGGCCGCGCGACCGGGCCCGAGGAACCGCTCGGGCGGCGAGGCAAACCAGGCATCCGCGCCTTCCTCGGTGAACGCCGCGACGATGCGCGCGTTGACCGCGTTGTCCTGGAGCAGGCGGCCGCTCTTCTTCTCGACGAAGACCGCGATCGGCACGACCCATGCGCGCTGGCGCGAGACGCACCAGTCGGGCCGGTGCTCGATCATCGAGCGCAGGCGGTTGCGCCCCTGCGCCGGCACGAAGCGGGTGGCGTCGATGGCGGCGAGCGCCTTGTCGCGCAGCGTCCTGCCGTCGGCGCCGGGCGCATCCATGGCGATGAACCATTGCGGCGTGGTGCGGAAGATCAGCGGCGCCTTCGACCGCCAGGAATGCGGATAGGAATGCACCAGCTTGCCCTGCGCCAGCAGCGCCCCGGCTTCGGCGAGGGCGGCGAGGATCGGCTTCTCGGCCGGCGAGTAATATTTGCCGCCCTTGCCCTGCGCGAGCACGGAAAGGCCCGCGAACAGGGGCACCGAAGCGGCGTAGCTGCCATCGGGCAGCACCGTCTCGGGCACCGCGATCTTGTGCAGGTTGCCGAGCGCCCAGTCGTCCTCGCCGTGGCCGGGCGCGACATGGACGAAGCCGGTGCCGGTGTCGGCGGCGACGAAATCCCCGGCGAGCAGCGGCACGTCGAACTCGTAGCCCTTGCCGCGCAGCGGGTGCGCGCAAATGGCGCCGGCGAGATCGAGCGCGCCGCCGACCGGCGCGAAGGCCGAGACCTTGGCCTGCGCCATCGCTTGCTCGGCCAGCCGCTCGGCAAGCAGCAGCACCTCGCCGACGCGCGCCTTGCCGCCCTCGGCGACGGCGTCGACGCGGTAGGCCCGGTAGGCGAGTTCGGGCCCGTAGGCGACGGCGCGGTTGCCGGGGATGGTCCAGGGCGTGGTGGTCCAGATCACCACCGAAGCGCCGGCAAGCGCCGGGTGCGCGGCCTTCACCACCGGGAACTTGACCCAGATCGCCGTCGAGGTGATGTCGTGATACTCGACTTCGGCCTCGGCCAGCGCGGTCTTCTCGATCACCGACCACATCACCGGCTTGGCGCCGCGGAACAGCCCGCCGTCCATCGCGAACTTGTGCAGCTCGGCGACGATGCGCGCCTCGGACTCGAAGTCCATCGTGGCGTAGCGGCGGTCCCAGTCGCCGACCACGCCAAGCCGCTCGAACTCTTCGCGCTGCACTACCATCCAATGCGCGGCAAAGCGGCGGCATTCTTCGCGCAGTTGGAGGATCGGCACCTCGTCCTTGTTCTTGCCGGCTGCGCGGTACTGCTCCTCGATCTTCCACTCGATCGGCAGCCCGTGGCAGTCCCAACCCGGCACGTAGGGCGCGTCCTTGCCGAGCATCTGCTGGCCGCGGTTGACGATGTCCTTGAGAATCTTGTTGAGCGCGGTGCCGAGATGGATGTTGCCGTTGGCGTAGGGCGGCCCATCGTGAAGCACGAACTTCGCGCGCCCCGCCGAGGTCTCGCGCAGGCGGCGGAACAGGTCCATCTTGCGCCAGCGTTCGAGCAGCTTGGGCTCGAGCGCGGGCAGCCCCGCCTTC
>JASHSH010000235.1 GCA_030040955.1 Rhodospirillales bacterium | reverse complement strand
TCGACTGGGCGCGGCGCGTGGCCGAAGCCGGCGCGGGCGAGCTGCTGGTCACCTCGATGGACCGCGACGGCACGCGCCAGGGCTTCGACATCCCGCTCACCCGCGCGATCGCCGACGCCGTGCGCGTCCCCGTGATCGCCTCGGGGGGCGTGGGCAAGCTCGACGACCTGGTCGACGGCATCCGCGAGGGGCACGCGACCGCGGTGCTTGCCGCCTCGATCTTCCATTTCGGCGAATTCACCATCGCCCAGGCGAAAGCGCGCATGGCGGCGGCCGGCATTCCCATGCGCATGAATTGAGGCGGGGGCGCCATGGACAAGGACGACGCGCGGGTGCTCGACGAGCTGTTCGCCACGGTGGCGGCGCGCAAGGGGGCGGATGCGTCCGCCTCCTACACCGCCAAGCTGTTCGCCGAAGGCCGCGCCGCGATCGCCCGCAAGTTGGGCGAGGAGGCGGTGGAGACGACCGTTGCCGCGCTGTCCGAAGGCCCGGCCCGGCTGGCCGGCGAGAGCGCGGACTTGCTCTATCATCTGCTGGTGCTGTGGGCGGAATGCGGGGTGGCGCCGGCCGAGGTGTGGGCGGAGCTCGCCCGCCGCCGCGGCACCTCGGGCCTGGACGAAAAACGCGCGCGCAAGAAGTGAGGCGGGGGAGGCAAAGCGATGGCGTATGACCGTTCCAACATCTTCGCCCGCATCCTGCGCGGCGAAATCCCGTGCAAGAAGGTGTACGAGGACGCCTTCGCGCTCGCTTTCCACGACATCAACCCGCAGGCGCCGGTTCATGTCCTCGTGCTGCCCAAGGGCGAATACGTCTCCTGGGCGGATTTCTCGGCCAACGCGCCGGACACGTTGATCGCGGGCTATGTACGCGCGATCGGCAAGGTGGCGCGCGAACTCGGTCTCGAAGCGCCGGGCTACCGCATCCTCAGCAATGCCGGCGAGGACGGGCAGCAGACGGTGGCGCATCTGCACGTGCATCTGTTCGGCGGGCGCAAGCTCGGCGCGATGCTGGTCAAGCACTGAGGACCGCGATGGCCGGGGCGGAGAGAAGGCTGGACGGGGCGGCGGCGCGGGTGCTGGGGAGACCCGCGCGGCTGGGCGCGCCGATCCGCGCCGCGATGGAGACGTTCGAGCCGCAGCTGATCACCGAGGTGAGCAAGCTCGCCTTCTCCGATCCGAACGTGGCGCGGCTCTGGTACGGCGAATCCGATCTCGACACGCCCGATTTCGTGCGCGCCGCCGCCGCCCGCGCCCTGGAGCAGGGCCACACGCGCTACACGCCGACGCGCGGCATTCCCGAGCTGCGCCGGGCGATCTCCGCCTATCTCTACCGCCTGCACGGGCGCGAGATCGGCGTCGAGCGGGTGACCGCGACCAGCTCGGGCATGAACGCGATCATGCTGGCGAGCCAGATCGTGCTGGAGGCCGGCGACAACGCCGTCATGGTCCATCCGCTGTGGCCGAACGCGCCGGCCGCCGCGCGCATAATGGGGGCGGAGCCGCGCGCGGTGACGCTCGCGCTGGAGAACGGGCGCTGGCGGCTCGATCTCGAGCGGCTGTTCGCGGCGACGGATGCGCGCACGCGGATGATCTTCGTCAATTCGCCCAACAATCCCACCGGCTGGGTGATGAGCCGCGAGGAGCAGATCACGCTGCTCGAATTCTGCCGCCGCCGGCGCATCTGGATCGTGGCCGACGAGGTCTATCAGCGGCTGGTGTATCGGGCCGAGCGCGCGCCCTCGTTCCTCGACATCGCCGAGCCGGAGGATCCGCTGTTCGTGGTCAACAGCTTCTCCAAGGCCTGGGCGATGACCGGCTGGCGGCTGGGCTGGCTGGTGGCGCCGGCGGCGCTCGGCGACCTGCTCGGCGAGCTGATCCAGCACAATGTGAGCTGCGCGCCCGCCTTCGTGCAGCCGGCCGGGATCGCCGCGCTG
Organism: Rhodospirillales bacterium; assembly: GCA_030040955.1. Taxonomy (GTDB): domain Bacteria; phylum Pseudomonadota; class Alphaproteobacteria; order Rhodospirillales; family Magnetospirillaceae; genus JASHSH01. The sequence continues at coordinate 2,187 of JASHSH010000235.1, read as the reverse complement.
GAGCGGGGCGAGGATTTCGTCGCCGCGATGGTGGCGCATTGCCGCGCCGGGCGCGCGCTGGTGGATGCGCGCTTGACCGCGATGCCGCGCGTCCGCTTCTCGCCGCCCGAGGGCGCGTTCTACGCCTTCTTCGCGGTCGAGGGCATGCAAGACAGCCTCGCATTCGCCCAGCGCCTGGTGCGCGAGGCGCGCGTGGGACTGGCCCCCGGCGCGGCCTTCGGCGAGGGCGGCGAGGGCTTCCTGCGGCTCTGCTTCGCGCAGGCGCCGGAGGTGCTCGAAGGCGCGATGGAGCGGCTAGCGAAGGCGCTTGCGTAGGGGAGGGTTCTGGCCTTGCCCCTCACGCCGCCAGTTGGCGGTCGACGATCTCGATCTTCAGCTGCTTGCCGAGCGCGCGCAGGGCCCGGTCGAGATCGTCGAAATGCGTCGAGACCGTCGGGTCGAGCATGCGGCGCACCTGCCGCGCGTCCATGCCCAGTTCCTTGGCCAGCCGGTTCTGGGAGACGCGCTTGGCCCGCATCGCCAGATAGACGGCCATCTTCGCCGATAGCAGCGTCGGCAATGCGACCAGCGCCTCGCCGCGTCGTGGCGCGCTCGGCGGGGGGATGTCGCGGCCATGCCGGATGCGCGCGGCGACGGCGGCGATAATCGCCCGCTCGGCCTTTCGCGCCGCGTCTTCCTTGTCCTTGCCGAAGGTCGCGAGTTCGTCGAGATCGCGCGACGTCACCAGATAGGTACCGTTGTCGTCGCGCCGGAGCGCCACCGGATACGCCACCATCTTCCCAGCTCCCGTATCGGCCAGGCGACAACGACATCGCCAAAGCCGAGCTATTTCAGACCAAGCTGCTTCTTGATCCGCTCCATCAGACCCGTGCCGAGCTGCTTGCCGCCTCCGTGCGTCGGCAACTGCGACCATTTTCCCGTCTTCGGGTTGAACAGGGACTTGTGACCGGTCCCGCCCATGTTCTCGATTCGAATGCCTTGCTTGCGAAGCCAACGCCCGAATTGGTCCGAGTTCATGGTCCCGTGCCCTCGTCCGGCATGTTTCGGGCCGTGGGTAGAATAGGACGTTTTCGTCCTTGCCGCAAGGACGTTTTCGTCCGCACCCCGGCGGCCATCGCCCGCCCTTGCCCGCCGACAATCCTCGACCCGCTTGCCCTTGCGTGCATTCCGGATCAGAATACCCGCAATAGTTCAGCCATGCGGGGGAAGCGATGCCAGACAGCGCAACACTTGCCAATCTCCCTCTCGCCGACTACATCGCCGCGGCCGGTTCGCTGGGCACCGCCGCCTTCGCCATCGTCGATGCGTCGAAGGCGCTGTGGGGCGGCATTTCGAACGCCGGCTTCGGTGACATAAAGCGCGTCATCCGGCATTTCTATCCGGCGAACGTGAATGAGCACGATCGCAGCAATCCGCTCCATCTCGGCTCCGTGCTGGATACGCTGCGCGCCAACTGGCTGAACGGCACGACGACCGACCAGCAGAAAGCACTGGCAAAGACACTGATCAAGCTGCGGTTGGACGCGAACAACGCGGCGCATCTGGCGGCCGCGACCGGCGTGGACGCCGCCACGCTGACGGCGATCGCGAACAGCATCGCGAACGGCACCACGCTGACTCAGCCGCAGAGCGACGTGTTCGGCCGGTTCGACGTGATCGTCTCCACCTTGCTCGACGAGGGCTATCAGCGCGCCTCGCAGAAATATACCGCCAGCGCCCAGCTGCTCTCGCTCATCGTGGCGGTGCTGCTGGCGCTGATCGGCGGCTGGGCGTGGCACGGCGGGTCGCTGTGCGATTACGTGAATAGCCGCGATATCGCCATTGCGTTCGTCACCGGGCTGATCGCGACGCCGATCGCGCCGGTGACCAAGGACCTGACCACCGGGCTCGCGGCGGCGATGCAGGCGGTGGGGCTGGTGAAGGGCAAGAAGCCCTCGTGACGGTCTATCTCGACCTGCGGCAAAGCGCGGTCGGCGGCGTGCTCGCCGCGGAACCGAACCCGATCGAGAGCCTGGACGGAATCGCCACCAAACCGCTCTCGCCGGACGAGCTGGACGGGCGGGCGGCGGGGCGCGAGGTGCTGCTGGTCGCGCACGGGTTCAACGTGGACTTCGCTCACGGTCTCCGGGCGCTTTTCTGGTGGGAGCAGCGGCTCCAGCTCGATCCGGGGGCGAAGCTGTTCGTCGG
>JASHSH010000234.1 GCA_030040955.1 Rhodospirillales bacterium | reverse complement strand
CGAGACCATCTGCGAAAATAGGACAGGTAGTTCGTCGCCATGCCGTTCCGCTACCTCATGGACGGCGGTTCCCAAACTGTTTCCAATTCCCCACCAGAAGACGCCGTTACCGGCACGGCGCTCCGCTTCCTTGCGGGCGAGGATCGCCGGCAAAGTCTGTCCCCCCTCCGCCTGCATTTTTGTCCAGACGAAGTGCTCAGTGTCCGTTCTTCGGCCGAGTTCAAGGTCCAATGTTCTGCGCTCGCGCTCCTACGTATTCATCGCCTCGAAGAAGTCGGCGTTGGTCTTCGAGTGCTTGAGCTTGTCGACCAGGAATTCCATCGCGTCGACCACGCCCATCGGCATCAGCACGCGGCGCAGCACCCACATCTTGGCCAGCACGCCCTTGTCGACCAGCAGCTCCTCCTTGCGGGTGCCCGACTTGGTGATGTCGATCGAGGGGAAGGTGCGCTTGTCGGAGAGCTTGCGGTCGAGAATGATTTCCGAATTGCCGGTGCCCTTGAACTCCTCGAAGATCACCTCGTCCATGCGGCTGCCGGTGTCCACCAGCGCGGTGGCGATCACGGTCAGGCTGCCGCCCTCCTCGATGTTGCGCGCCGCGCCGAAGAAGCGCTTCGGCCGCTGGAGCGCGTTGGCGTCCACGCCGCCGGTCAGCACCTTGCCGGAGCTAGGCACCACGGTGTTGTAGGCGCGCGCGAGCCGGGTGATCGAATCGAGCAGGATCACCACGTCGCGCTTGTGCTCGACCAGGCGCTTGGCCTTCTCCAGCACCATCTCGGTCACCTGGACGTGGCGGGTGGCCGGCTCGTCGAACGTCGAGCTGATCACCTCGCCCTTCACCGAGCGCGCCATGTCGGTCACTTCCTCGGGCCGCTCGTCGATCAGCAGCACGATCAGATAGACCTCGGGATGGTTGGCGGCCACGGCATGCGCGATGTTCTGCATCATCACCGTCTTGCCGGCGCGCGGCGGCGAGACGATCAGCGCGCGCTGGCCCTTGCCCAAGGGCGCGATCAGGTCGATCACGCGCGTGGTCAAGTCCTTGTTGGTCGGCTCGAGCTCGAGGCGGAGGCGCTCGTCGGGATAGAGCGGCGTCAGATTGTCGAAGTTGATCCGGTGCCGCACATTGTCCGGCGGCTCGAAATTGATCGTATTCACCTTGAGCAGGGCGAAATAGCGCTCGCCGTCCTTGGGCGAGCGGATCTGGCCCTCGACCGTGTCGCCGGTGCGCAGGCCGAAGCGGCGCACCTGGCTGGGCGAGACGTAGATGTCGTCGGGGCCGGGCAGATAGTTCGCCTCGGGCGAGCGCAGGAAGCCAAAGCCGTCGGTCAGGATTTCGAGCACGCCGTCGCCGTGGATCGGCGTGTCGTTCTCGGCGAGCTGCTTGAGGATCGCGAACATCATGTCCTGCTTGCGCAGGGCGGAGGCGTTCTCGATCTGCAGCTCCTCGGCGTAGGCGAGAAGTTCCGCCGGTGATTTCGCCTTAAGCTCCTGGAGATTCATGCAAGGGTCCAATATGGATGCGGTGGAAGGGTGCGGCGGGACGTGCCGCGGTGCGCGGGGAATTTGGACTTGCACCATCGTGACCGGGTCGGTGCCCGATCCTTCGCTGTGTTCAGATGTGGTGCTGTCCCCGGAAGATGGTTCGAGCATTAACCGATGCGGGGCGGCCTGTCAACGCGACTCGTCACGGCCGCGCGCGCCTTGTTACAGTCGGCGCGGGGAGGCACGCCATGGCCACGCTGTACAATCGTCTCGCCGGTCACGATGTCGGCCGGCTCGCCGCGCTCAGCGACGGCGTGTTCGCCTTCGCCATGACGCTGCTGATCCTCGACATCCGCGTGCCCGACATCGGCGCGGTGCACAACGAGCGCGATCTTTGGCTCGCCGTCCTCGCGCTCGGACCGCGCTTTCTCACCTGGCTGCTGAGCGTCCTCACGCTCGGCATCTTCTGGGTCGGACAGCAGACGCAACTCAATCACTTCGCCCGCGCCGACCGCGACCTCGCCTGGATCAACATCGCCTTCCTGGCGACCATCGCGGTGCTGCCCTTCTCGACCGCGCTGCTCGCCGAGTTCATCACCTACCGCACGGCGATGGGCCTCTACTGGCTCAACATCCTCGCGCTCGGCATCGAGATCGCGGCGAGCTGGACATATGCGGTCCGCAAGGGCTTGATCAAGCACGACGCGCCGCAAGGAATCGAGCGCGCGATGTATGCCCGCGTCTTCATCGCCCAGGCGCTCTACGCGGCCGGAGCCGCGCTCTGCTTCATCAGCACCTATTGGAGCATCGCGTTCATCATCGCGGTGCAGCTCAACTACGCGATCGCGCCGGGATGGTCGTTCTGGCGCAAGCGGTTCGGCGGCGTCAGAACGGCTTCGCCACCGCGAGCAGAACGATGAGGATCATCAGGAAAGTGGGGATTTCGTTGGCGATGCGGAAGAACTTCGCCGACTTGGTGCTGCGCCCGGCGGCCAGGTCCCGCCGCCAGCGCTCGGCGGCGAACATGTAGATAGTCAGCAGCACGGCCAGGAACAAGAGCCCGTGCAGCCAGCCCATCCGATAGAGGCCGATCTGGGTCACCATCACCAGGCCTAGCACCCAGGTGACCGTGGCCGCCGGCACGGTGATCGCGTGCATGAGGCGGCGCTCCATGCGGATGAACAGCTTGGCCGAATCGGAATCGGGCGCGACTTCGCTGTGATAGACGAACAGCCGCGGCAGATAGAGCAGCCCCGCCATCCAGGCGATCGCGGCGATCACATGCACAGCCTTCACCCAGACATACCAATCGCCCATCGGATCGCTCCCGTCGGCTATACCGCCACCCCGGCCAGCGCGCAGCCGCCGCACTCCGCGGGACAGATGCGCGCGCCCGTACTCGAGCGCAAGGGCGCGCCGTCCGCCAGCGCCGCGCGCGCGAGCCCGGCCAGTCCGGCGATGAAATCGGGCTGCGCGCCGAGAGCGGGTACGCGGATATAGCGCTTCACGCCCGCTTGTTGCGCCACGTCGGCATAGAGCATGTCAAGCTCGACCAGGGTCTCGGAATGCTCGGAGACGAAGGCGATCGGCGCGACCACGACCTCGCGGGCTTCCGCTCCCGCGCGGCGGATCTCCTCGTCGGTATAGGGCTTGAGCCATTCGATCCGTCCCACCCGGCTCTGGTAGCAGACCCGCCAGTCGAGCGCGGCCCGCGCCGGATTGGCACGCGCGAGTTCCGCGACGATCGCCCGCGCCGTCATCTCCACCTGCGCGGCGTAGGGATCGCCGGCCCGCGCGATGCGCTCGGGCAGCCCGTGCGCCGAAAGCAGCAGCCGGACATTCGCGCCCGTCCCGGCCAGCGCCGCCTCGATCGCGCGCGCCTGCGCCGCGACCATGCCCGAAAGCGTGGGATAGCAGCAGACCGCCATCGTCGGTGCGCCCAGGCCGGCCGCGTTCGCGGCACAGCGCCAGTCGCCGAACGACGAAGCGGTGGTGGTGGTCGAGTATTGCGGATAAAGCGGGAGCAGCAAAATCCGATCCGGCTTCCAGGCCGCGACCGCGACGGCGGTCTCGCGGCCGAACGGATGCCAGTAGCGCATGGCGACGAAGGCGCGAAAATCGGGGCCGAGCGCGGCTTCGAGCGCGCGGGCCTGCTTCTCGGTCTCGGCAAGCAGCGGCGAGCCCCCGCCGATGCGCGCATACATATCGCGCGCGAATGCCTCGCGCCGCCGCGCGATTGCCCAGGCGAGGACAAGACGGAGCGGCGCCGGCACGCGCAGGATCGCCGGATCGCGGAACAGGTTGCGCAGGAACGGCCGCACCGCTTCCGGCCGATCCGGTCCGCCCAGATTGAACAGGACCACGGCGGTGCGGCTCATGCCCTTCCTTCCGCGTCCGCGGCACGCACCCGCGCGACCAGATGCGCGACATTCTCGGGCGGAGTCTCGGGCAGCACCCCGTGGCCCAGATTGAACACGAAGCGGGCGGTCTTCCAGGCGCGCAGGATGGCATCGATCCCAGCGTCCAGAGCCGCGCCCCCTGTGACCAGCGCCGCGGGATCGAGATTGCCTTGCAGCGCCACCCGCGCGCCCAGCTCGTCCCGGGCCCAGGCCAGCGCCATCTTCTGGTCGACGCTGACCGCGTCCACCCCGGTCCGGCGCGCATAGTCGGCATAATGCGGACCGGCACCGCGCGGGAATCCGATCACCGGAACGCCGGGCCGCGCGAGCTTGATCCTGGCCACCAGGTCGCGCGTGGGCGCGATGACATGGCGGTCGAATTCGTCGGCGTCGAGCAGGCCAGCCCAGCTGTCGAACAGCTGGACGCATTCGGCGCCGGCATCGATCTGGTCGATCAGATGATCGGCGATCGAGCGCAGCAG